>CABGHG010000020.1 GCA_902158735.1 Candidatus Methanolliviera sp. GoM_oil | reverse complement strand
AATCTTTGATTTCGTGCCGCAAAAATGGAACATTTTTGCATGTGTCATGGTCACAATTAACGAATTTTGTATCTTACAAAGCGGAAGAAGCTGGTAGGAGAGTTGAATTTGTTAATCCAAAGAATACCTCTCAGAAATGTTCAAATTGTGGTGAAATCGTTAAGAAGTCTTTAGCTCAAAGAGTTCATAAATGTCCATTTTGTGGGTTAATAATGGATAGAGACGAAAACGCTGCGATTAACATTCTAAAAAGAGGATTAAATAATGTAGGGCAGGAACTGTCCGAATTAAAGCTTGAGGACTTCTCAAAGAGAAGGATGATACAAGAAGCCCCTATGCTTTAGCTTGGGGTAGTTCACTTCCATATCTTAAAAACCTTCCACATCGCAAATAATCCTCCTGCAAAAGCTACAAATATAGCTATGGTGATACCATAATATAAAAGAGGAGCATTCATATAACCCGCAAGAAATATGTTTAAGATGATAAACGCTGCTGGCATAATTAAAATTAGGAGCATCCACATTCCATACATATAGTTCTCTACTGCTGTGCTTGAGAAATCGGGGTCTACAACCCTACAAAGTGCTAATCCTGAGCTCATCGTTCCTGTGAGTGTGGCATAACAAAGTATTAAATTCTCAAATCGGTAATCACTCCAAATATGATCTTTTAGCCAAAGCATTAAAAAAACCGTAATTAATGCACCACTAAATCCTATAACAACCAATGGTATAATATACGAGGCAACAACAACCAAAGATATGGCAATAATTGCAGCTGTTACCATATAATCAACACAAATACCGGATATTCTTCGTTGTGACCCCTGATCAATCAAATAACTAATACCTATCTTTACCATTATATATCTAACTATCGCTCCTACAACTGCAGTTACAAGAAATACAGCGCCCCATAGCGTTTCTGCAATGCCTCCCATTCCCCATATTGTTAACAGATACACTGCACCTCTAACAACGGTAAAAGCTATGAAATAAACAAGACCGCATAATGCCATTTGTACTGTTAAACTATCTATTGCTTCGGAGGAAGTTACCAATTCTCCTGCAGAAATCTTTTGTTTTTTTGTGCTAATGCCTGTCCATACATCTTGAGGAATATCTTTTAGATCCCCTATCAAGGCAGTTTCCTTATTTTTTATTCCCCAATAAATTAACAAAATACCAACAAAAAAAGCCCATAAGAAGCCCATTCCACCAAATGCCAGTCCAATGTTACCTCCACAGTTAAACCCCATCTTTTCCCACGAGGATCCAATTGCAAATGCCTGTCCAGGACCTGATCCATATCCAATCGCCATTAACGAACCGAACAATGGGAAAAGATCGGGAAATATTGTACACATAAATAGTAAGGTGATGACTAAACCGACAATTAATTGTATACATGGAATAAAATTCATTAGTATTCCAGTACTTATGATGTCCTTTCTTCTATCTTTTGAAACTTCAGATCTCACAGTGCCCAACGCTAATGCGGCAAATGCAAGGTTCAATAAATGATAAACCCAATTTTCAGGCCACGAAAAATGAATAATATTGAGTACCTGACCACCCAGTAAGAGACCAAATAGACCAGCAATTAAAGAATTCGGTATAAGGAATTTTTGAACTGGTTTCATTTTTGCTCTTATCATTGTTCCAAAGAGCAAAAGGACACTCATATACACGAAATCGGTAATAAATGACCATATTATTTCAACAATTTTAATCTCCCCCTAATCCCGCGTAACTCCTCACCAACTCATTCTTCCAAATCTGTATCTCCTCTTATTTAATACTTTCCCAAATGAGCAATTTTTTGGCTAATTGTGCCATTATTTAGTAATTTATTTATACTTATGTGTCAACAAATATACTATAGAGTAAAAGTTTAATCTTTTCGCGAGAAGAAGGGGGGAGAAGTATTGATTTGAAGTAGGGCAAAGAGATGAAGATATGATAAGGCATTTCGGTAAAAAAAGTGCGGGAGGTGGGATTTGAACCCACGGATCCCTACGGAACGGGGACCTAAACCCCGCGCCTTTTCCTCTCGGCAACCCCCGCTACGATAGAAGCTTTGTTAGGAGAGCCTTCTCTGAATGAAGTCTATTCTCGGCCTGTTCAAAGATCACAGAATTTTTCCCGTCCATCACCTCAGACGTTATCTCTTTTCCTCTCATTGCGGGCAGACAGTGCATGACGATCACACTCTCTTTTGCGCAACTAACAACCTTCTCATTCACCTGAAATCTTTTAAAGTCCCTCTCTCTCTTCTCTTTCTCCGAGTCATCCCCCATTGAGACCCAGACATCCGTATATATTATATCTGCACCCTCTGCGGCTTTATATGGGTCATCGTATAACTCTATCTTTCCACCCATCCCCTTCGCCTTATTGAATATCTCTTCATCTAACTTATATCCTTCCGGGCAGCCTATAGTCACATTTATATTAAAGAGGGAGGAGAGGAGTAGGAGTGAGTTGCATACATTATTCGGATCCCCAATCCAAGCGAGTTTTAACCCTTCAACCGTACCTTTAAACTCTTTTATCGTCAGTAGATCAGATATTGCCTGGCATGGATGTTCCAAATCCGTCAGAGCATTTATCAACGGAACGCTGGAATATTTCGCCATCGCCGTAAGAGTCTCGTGTTTTAACGCTCTAACCACCATCCCATCGACGTATCTGGATAGAACTCTTGCCGTATCGGATATGCTCTCTCCTCTACTGATCTGAAGATCATCTCTGCTCAGATAAATTGCGTATCCTCCAAGCTGTCTCATCGCAACCTCAAAGGAGACCCGAGTCCTCGTAGATGGCTTCTCAAAGATCATAGCGAGGTTCTTATCCTTGAGAAACTTTCTCTCTTCTCCCCCCTTCATCTCAATAGCCAGATCGAGGATCTCTTCTATTCTTTCCTTTTTAAGGTCTAAAATCGAAAGAAGATGCAATTTAGCCCCTCAGTCTTTTTATATGTTCTATCCTCTTCCTTATTAAAGATTCTTTTCCAATATCGTGCCTCGAGAAGACCTCCCCCTCTATCTTACTCAACTCCCCCTCTGCAATTTTTTCCGCCTCCTCTATAGTATCTGCAATTCCCACAACCGATAAAGAGCGAGAAGAGGTCGTATAGATCTTTCCATCCCGTTCATCAACACTCGAATAGAAGATCTTCGATTTCTCTCCTTTGCCTGTCTCTCTTCCTCTTCCACTTATCTTTATGATGGTATCTATCTTTGGATCTTCGGGGTATCCCTTTGGAACGACATATTTACAGACGGTCGCCTTTCTTTCGTGTTCTACCTTCAAAGAATTAAGCCTTTCATCCAAGATCGATTCGAATATACTTAGAAGATCGGTCTTTAAGAGAGGAATCGTATTCATCGCCTCCGGATCTCCGAATCTTGCGTTGTACTCAATCAATTTTATACCATCTCTGCATAACATGAATTGCCCGTATAGCACCCCTTTGTACCTCTCACCAGTCTCCTCTCTTATCGCGGCAAGCGTTCTTTTTAGTATCTTCACCGCGTCATCGTAGTCTCTTCTTTCCATAAATGGAAGAATATCCTTATTATCAGAATAGGATCCCATACCACCGGTGTTTGGCCCTTTATCTCCTTCATAAGCCCTTTTATGATCTTGAACCGCAGGAGACGGGATTAGATCTTTTCCATCCGTGAAAGCCTGTATCGTAAATTCTTCTCCATCCAATTTTTCTTCCAATACGACGCTTTCATGTCTCTTTAATACTTCTTTTATATATGTTATGGCATCTCTTTTATCCTTTAAGTGCTCGCCCACAACTTTTACTCCCTTACCACCTGTAAGCCCGGAGGGTTTAACCACCACCTCCTGACAATCATCCAAAAACTCTTTTACCCCTTCTAAGTCTCTGAAAATTCCAAACTCTGGAGAACCTTCTATTCTGTGATCTCTCATCAGTTGCCTTGCCCAGGATTTATCGGTCTCTATCTTTGCAGGAATTTTTTTTGGGCCTACGGTACCTATCCCATTTTCTTCAAGAGAATCGACGATTCCTTTTTCTAATGGGGCTTCTGGTCCTATCACGGCCAGATCTATCTTCTTTAAAAGGGCGTAATCCACCACTCTCTCTACATCCGTCTCCTTCGATAAGAGAAAATCTTCACAACGAGAGGCGATCCCGGGGTTTCTATTCTTCATTACGGCATATAAACTCCCCAGTTTATCGCTACGATGTATAGCCTCGCTTATCACATCTTCCCTCCCGCCCGAGCCTATCACCATCACGTTCATATTTTAGATCAATCTTTTATATGCTATAAAATATTACTGTGAGAATCTGATGAGAAGAAGAGAAGGGAAGAGAAGAAAATATTTGACACTGGTGCCAGACGGGATGGCTGACTATCCACTGGATTGTCTCGGCGGAAAAACGCCATTGATGGTTGCTGATACGCCAAATATGGATTTACTAACGAAAAAAGGCAGATGCGGTCTTGCAAAAACGGTTCCTGACGGGATGGAGCCGGGAAGTGATATCGCAAACTTCTCCATTATGGGATATGATTCCAGATATTTTACAGGCAGGGGGGCGTTTGAGGCCGCGAGCATGGGCGTGAAACTTGGAGAAGGAGACGTTGCATTTAGGTGCAATCTCGTGACGGAGGAGGATGGGATCTTAAAGGACTATAGCGCCGATCATATAACAAGTGAAGAGGGAAGATACCTCATAGAAGAGGTGGATAAAAAAATTGGAAGAAGATACGGTGTCGAATTTTTCCCAGGGGTAAGTTATAGACACCTGATGGTGATCAGGGGATGCTTCAATGAGATGGATATGGATATAGAATACGCCCCCCCGCACAATATCGTCGGAGAAAGGATGGAAGAGAATCTTCCAATGGGAGATCTCAAAGATTTGATGAGGAATTTAATACTCGGATCGAAAGATCTTTTAGATGATAACCCGATCAACGTAAAAAGAAGGAATGAGGGAAAGAATCCTGGAAACATGATATGGCCCTGGGGATGGGGCAAAAAGCCCAATATTCCAACCTATCAGGAATTATATGGAATAGAAGGCTCCGTGATCACCGCAGTGGATCTTATAAAGGGTATTGGGATATGTGCAGGGCTAGACGTCATAGAAGTCCCCGGTGCAACAGGTTATACAGATACAAACTTTTCAGGAAAGGCGAAATATGCTTTAAAATCGCTCGAGGATAAAGAATTTGTCTTTCTCCATGTAGAGGCAACGGATGAGATGGGGCACGAGGGAGATCTGGACGGTAAGATAAATGCGATCGAGAGGTTCGATAAAGAGGTGGTGGGAAGCATAATAGACGGTTTGGAAGATTTTTCATTACTCCTACTGCCCGACCATCCCACACCGGTAGAACTTAGAAAGCATACCTCGGATCCTGTTCCATTTCTTCTTTATAGGGGTAAAAATTATTCTCCGGATGATGTAGGCGAGTTCAACGAGGAGTCGGTTAAGAAGGGCTCCTTCGGGACTTTAGATGCGACCATGCTAGTATCGATTCTTTTTGGATCGAGGAAATTAAGATGAGGAGTATATCTGCATACTCCATTAAATTACCCATCATAGAGGAAGAAGACGATCTTGGCAAAATTATAGCCGAAGAACTGACTGCTGAGAGGTTCGATCTGGCGGACGATGACATCCTGGTCATTGCACACACCATCGTATCAAAGTCGGAGGGAAGGATAAGAAGATTAAAAGAGATAACTCCGAGCGATAAAGCGTTTAAGATCGCTGAGAAGAAGGATGAAGATCCAAGATTCATCCAGGCTGTCTTAGACGAGACAAAAGAAGTACTGATCGATTACCCTATCTTTCTCGTCGAGGCAAAGTGTGGAAATATATGCATAAATGCGGGCGTTGATCGATCGAACGTCGAAGAGGGGTATCTCATCTTACTCCCGAAGGATCCTGATGCGAGCGCGGAGAAGATTGGAAGAAGAATCTTTGAGCTGACAAAGAGAAGAGTCGGCGTGATCATATCAGATACAAACGGAAGACCTTTCAGGATTGGTCAGGTCGGATTTTCGATCGGGATATATGGAATAGAGCCGATAAGGGATTGGAAGGGAAAGAAGGATATATTTGGAAGGAGGTTAGAGATAACAGAAGAGGCAATTTCGGATGAGCTTGCTTCCATGTCAAATATCTTGATGGGAGAAGGGGATTGGTGCTCTCCTGTGGTTGTTATAAGAGGGTTGTCCGTTTTATCTGATGATAGAGAGGGAATAAAGAAGATTTATCGGGACGAAACGACCGATTATATAAGAAGGGCGATAAAGAATTTTTATTCTCATTGAATAAACGGCATTGAACCAACCTTTAAGAACATTCTTGAAGGTAAGTAGCCAATGATTAGAACCCTATATCCAATAACGAAAGCGAAAAGAGGAGGTAAAAACTGTGAGTAAAGTAAGTTTTATCTATCTGTCGCAGGAAGAGGTAGTGAAAAGTGGTGGTACGGACATGCTGAAAACCATCAGTGATGTTGAAGAAGTTTTGGTTATGCGACACAAAGGGGAATGTATAGTTCCACACAAAGTTGTGTTAAGAAAGGGAACTCAGGAAGAAGAAAGTGTCACTGGTAGAGTAAATGCTTTACCTGGCTACATAGGAAAAGATAAAAATATAGGCGGAATAAAGTGGGTAGCTAGCTTTGTTCAAAATCCATTTAAACACGGACTACCGCGTTCTAGTTCCTTAATCATAATCAATTCTTTTGAAACAGGTATACCTTTGGCCATAATGGATGGTACCATTATCTCTGCTATGCGCACAGGTGCTGTGGCGGGAGTTGCCTGCAAATATCTGGCCAACAAAGATGCCAGAACTGTAGGTATGGTAGGAGCCGGGGTAATAGGCCGGACAGTGTTAATGGCTGTAAAAGCAGTATTAAAAGACATAGTACAAGTACAAATTTATGATTTATCCATGGAAAGAGCGGAAAAATTTGCCAAAGGAATTCTGGATGAAACAAAGATGCCAGTCAGTGCTGTGGATTCTGCAGAAAAAGCTCTGTCTAATAAGGATATTATTATAACTGCAACACCTGCTAAGAAACCTTATGTAAAGGCCCCATGGGTTGCAGGAGGTTCCCTATACCTTCATATGTCTGGTTATGAATGTGAATATGGCGTGCTTTCTCAATCAGACAAGATAGTTGTGGATAACTGGGAAGATGTTAAGGCACGTAATTCACAAACCCCGGCCCTGATGTTCCATGACGGCAAGTTATCTGATGGCAATATTCATGCGGAAATTGCAGAAATAATTATAGGGGAAAAACCCGGGCGTGAGAACAGGAAAGAGCGGATATTTTTTAATCCTGTTGGCATGGGGGTCCAAGACCTTATGGTAGCCCACCGCATATACAAGACTGCAAAGGAGAAAGGTTACGGGCAAACATTAACTCTATGGGATAAACCTATGTGGATATAGTAAGGCTGGTATACCGGTGAAGAGAATAAATGAATATATCGCTCGGGGCAATAAAAAAAAATAATAAGTATCAAAGAAAGTAACAAAGAGAATTAAATGCCGGCGATCGAATGTATAAATTTAACGAAGAGGTTTAGCGATTTAATCGCAGTTGACCACGTCAATTTTGAAGTGGAAGAAGGTGAGATATTCGGTCTTCTGGGCCCAAATGGAGCCGGAAAGACGACGACGGTGAGAATGCTCACCACGGTAATATCTCCAACTGAAGGAACCGCTATCGTTGGAGGGTTTGACATACGAAAGAGGCCTGATAAGGTACGGGAGAAGATAGGCGTCGTCTTGCAGAAGGTAGCTTTAGATTGGTGGTCTCCGGTCTACGATAATCTGGATACCTATGGAAGGATCTACAACATTCCAAAGAAAGAGAGGAAGAGAAAGATTGAATGGCTTCTAAAGGAGTTTGGGTTAGAGGAAAAGCGGAACGAAACAATCGAGCTTTTATCCGGCGGGTTACAACGGAGAGTTCAGGTAGCCAAAGCATTCATACGCCATCCAGCGATCCTCTTCTTGGATGAGCCTACCTTAGGATTGGACCCACAATCCAGACGAAAAACGTGGGATTTTATCCTTGATTCTTCAAAGGCTGGACAGACAATTGTCCTTTCCACCAATTATATGGATGAGGCAGAATATTTATGTGATAGGATTGGGATCATCGATCACGGAAAGATCATCGCTTTAGATACGCCTGAATCACTGAAGAGCGGCATTGGTGGTGATGATATCATCGAGATGAATGTAGATGGTAATCTCGACTCTTTAAAATTCGAGATCTCCAAACTTGATTACGTGAATGGTGTGAGTGGAACTTCGAACTTGAGTGTTCAGGTCAACAATGCGGATGAGACCTTAATTGAGCTGAGTCAGTATGTTGTCAAGATGGGCGGGAGGATCAGGAACGTGTCGGTGCGAAAGCCGACGCTTGAAGATGTCTTCATCAAGCTAACTGGGCGGGTGATAAGGGAATGATCAAAGGATTATCCAGCCTGTACTATAGGGAACTTCGCTTGATGTCTAGAAATTTATGGGCGACTTTTATCCCATTAATTACCTCCTTATTATATCTGTTTCTATTTGGACTGGGTATAGGAGGCATGATGGGAGAGGAGATATCCTTTAACGGTGAAAACGTAGATTATATTCTCTTTCTCGCGCCAGGCGTGATCGCCATGGGCATCATAAGCATTGCTCAAAATGCTGGTTGGACGTTATGGAATGACAGGGACCGCGGGATGTTAGAGGAGCTTTTATCATGTCCTGTTTCAAGATCGGCTTATATCATGGTCAAGATCTTATCCACATTAACCTTCTCCTTCGTTCAAGTCTTCCTCGTATTGGTCATCGGATTACCAATTCTCAAAGGGCAGTTCTTCGTCACAAACATCTACTTGATCCTCCTCTCCACGCTTCTGGGTGGGGTCTGTTTTTGTTCGCTCTTCATACCATTTATGTCGAGGATAAGGTCTTCCAATCTTCTTGTTGCCATTGTAACTCTAATTTTTTTGCCTATCATGCTCTGTAGCTCGATGTTTTACCCCTTAGAGTCAGCTCCTTATCTGTTTAAGATAGTTGCCTATTTAAACCCGATGACTTACACCGTGGACATCCTAAGGGCAGGACTGATCGGATCGTTGAACCAAGAGATACTTTTGGAAATATTGGTGCTCTTCATTTTTACTATTGCGCTATTTGCAGCAAGCGTAATTTCGCTTAGGAAGGTACGTATTTAAGCAATGGTATCCTATTGATTGCATCCATATGGTATAATTTATGGTATCAAGAAAACTCCTTAGGTTCTCCTAAATTCTGGAAATATCCATCCTGCGAAGCTCTTTCCTCATGATCTTTCCTGTAGTGGTCATGGGAAGTTCTTCAACGAATTCTATCTCCCTGGGGTATGCGTACGCCTCCAGCTTAGTTTTCACATGCTCTTTAATGCTCTCTTCCAATGCCTTATCTACCTTCACGCCGTCATTGGGCACGATAAAAGCCTTTACGATCTCTCCCCTCATCTCATCGGGAATACCGACAACCGCTGCCAATGCCACCGCATCGTGCCTTATCAAGCAATCTTCCACCTCTCCCGGCCCTATCCTGTAAGCTCCACTCTCTATAACGTCGTCCTCTCTTCCAATGAACCAAAAATACCCATCATCATCCTTTATTCCCATATCCCCGGTGCGTAGCCAATCTCCTATGAACTTTTCTTTTGTAGCCTCAGGGTTCCCCCAATACCCCAAAAACATCACTGGATCAGGGCGCTTTATGGCAATTTCTCCGAATTCGCATGGCTTCGCTATTTCGCCATCTTCATTAAGTATCTCAACGACATGCCCGGGAATGGCTCTACCCATGGAGTTAGGAATAATCTTCATAACTTCAGCACAATTGCCCACTACCATATTACACTCCGTTTGCCCGTAAGACTCATTGATTTCTAATCCCATGACCTCTCTGCCCCATTTAAGAAGCCCCTCTCCCAATGTCTCACCACCACTTGCAATGGACCTCATTTTGTAATCATAGCGTTTTTTCGGCTCTTCCACCTGACGCATCATATTGAGAGCTGTAGCTGGCATGAAAGTATTTTTGACTCTATATTTGGATATGAGGTGAAATGCTTGCTCTGGATCAAATTTTTTGGCCTTATATGCCAGAACGGGAATACCGTGGTGCAAACTGGGGAATAAGACATCGAGCAAGCCACCGATCCAGGCCCAATCGGCAGGTGTCCAGAATAGGTCTCCTTCCTTCGGAAAGATGTTATGAGAGAATTCAACAGCAGGTAGGTGCCCCAATAGAGTCCTATGGGCATGAAGAGCGCCCTTAGGTGGGCCCGTAGTCCCTGAGGTGTAAATAATCAGCGCCGGATCATCTGCCTTCGTAGAAATGGGGGTAAAATAGTGGCTTTCCCTCTCTATGGTGCTCCAAAAATCTAAATCTAAAGCATCCTCCTCCCCCACACCATAATCGACGGTCATCATCATTTCCAGATTTGGAAGAGGGTCTTTTATCTCAAAGATCTTCGGTAAATTGGCCCTATCGGTGATAACTCCTTTTGCCTGGCAATTGTCAAGGCGGTATTCCAGAGCTTGCGGGCCAAAGAGGATAGAAAGTGGTACTGCTATTCCGCCCAGTTTGTAAATAGAAATATGGGAAATTAGGGTTTCAGGAGACTGAGGTAGCAGTATTCCTACCCTATCACCCCTCCCTATGCCCTTTGCCTTCAAAGCATTGGCTAATTGGTTTGAAAGATTTTTCAGTTCCCAAAAGGTATATTTCTCCTCTTTTCCACCATGGTCTATGTATATAAGGGCCAAGCGATGCCTTTCATTGGCCCATTTATCACATATATCTATGCCGATGTTGTAATATTCCGGGATTTCCCATCGGAAATTATTATAAAGTTCTTCGTAAGTCTTCCATGGCCCTAACATGGAAATTACCTCTCCTCTTCACCCCTTCTTTTTATGGGGTAGAGCAGATTTGAACTGCCGTCCGGGCGTCCCAAACGCTCGAGGATCGACCAGGCTACCCTACTACCCCAATGGTTTAATCTCAATCGCCGTTGACAAAGGGAAATACTTTCTTGCCGACTATCTCTATCGCCTTGGATATACTTGCATGAGGCATTATGATGGCAACGGGTATCGAGACGATCTTTTCAACGGTGGAACTTACGATAGGAGCACACACAAGCCCAACTGCCCCGTCTCTCTCCGCTTTTATCGCTGAAACGATCGCATCTTCCATTGTATATGCCGGATATTCTCTTATCCTGAATCTTCTTCCGCCAACCTCCACATCTCTATTTAGCGTCTCATCCAGCACAGCTCGTGCGGCGATAACGGCTATAACCTCTTCTTCATTCCGTTCACCGGCCAGAGCACTACATATCTTTCTTAGCGTCTTAATATTTGGCTTTCTTGTCCCAGATAAGATCTTATAGAGGGTGCTCGCTGGAATTCCCGAGACATTACTGAAGACCAAGATATTCTTATATTTTTCTCTTACCACCTTTTCGAGCACTCCTCTAAATTCCTCATCCGATTTTAGGATGCTATGAAGCAGACGTTCGACATCATCCATAAAGTACTATTTGTCATACACAAGTATAAATAAGTTGCCTAACATTAATACAATTAGGTAAGAAAGTGACATATTTGGGAAAGTGTTTTATAGGAAAGGAATTTAAGAAGGAATTATGAAGAGACGTTCATTGATATTAATCGCAATCGGGCTTCTTGTGGTGATACTCGCCGCATACGTCGCTCTCAAGCCTGATGGCGGGATGCGGTATGAAGAGATAACGATAGGCTATCAACCATCTACGCATCAG
Organism: Candidatus Methanolliviera sp. GoM_oil; assembly: GCA_902158735.1. GTDB lineage: Archaea > Halobacteriota > Methanoliparia > Methanoliparales > Methanoliparaceae > Methanolliviera. The sequence continues at coordinate 6,086 of CABGHG010000020.1, read as the reverse complement.
GTGGCAGAGATGATAGCGATGGAGAAAGGATGGTGGGAGGATGATCTAAAGGAATTTGGTGTCGAGGAGGTGGATGACAAGGTCTTTCCGAGTGGACCACCGGAGATGCAGGCGATGCTTGGTGATGAGATAGACGTGGCATACGTTGGGGTTGCACCGGCGATAACCGCGATAGGTCAGGGACTCGATGCAAAGATCGTTGCCTCCGTAAATACGCAAGGGTCTGCGATCGTTCTCATACCCAAGATCGCGGAGAGATATAAAGATCCACAATCTTTGAAAGGGCTTAAAATAGCTACATTCCTACCGGGATCGGTACAGGATACACTCTTGAGAACTTGGCTGAAGGAAAATGGGATAAACCCGGATAAGGATTTAGATATAGTTCCCATGGGCCCAGGAGACGCCATAACTGCGATAGAGAGCGAAAGGGTGGATGGCGTATTTCTTCCGTCTCCGTCTCCTTCCAATATTGTTCTTGATGGGAAGGGAAAGATCGTTGTTTGGTCAGGGGAGATGTGCCCAGATCATGCATGTTGTGTGCTTTTGGCCAGTGGAGATTTGATCAGAGGGCATCCAGAGATCGTTGAAGAGATCGTAAAGACGCATATAAAGGCGACCAACTACATATTTGAAGAGATGGACGATTCCATAGAGATATGTTCGGATAAAACGGGAATACCAGAAGACGTGGTAAGGTATTCCGTCCAAGCGTGGGATGGGAGATGGGTCTCTGATCCTCGCCCGATCGTTGGTTCTTCTCTAGAATATGCAAGATATCAGTATGACTTGGGATATATACAAAAAATCCTTGGAAGCGATGAGCTCTTTGACCTTAAATTCTATGAAAAGGTGTGAATAGATCTTTTGGGAGTTAGATGAGGCTGGGGCATAAATTTGGAGAGAGGAGATACGTCGTAGAAATATCATCCTTGGTCACCTTTTTGGCAGCATGGGAACTCGTGGCGAGGTTTTTGATAAAAAGTGAGATCAGGCTACCGACCCTCTCTTCAACGATTCTGGCTCTCTTCGGTGAGGGATATAAACTGGTCTTCAATATCGGAATCAGCATGCTTCACCTATTAATAGGACTCTCTCTTGCCATATTAATTGGCATACTCATCGGTTCACTCATGGGATGGTTCAAGATCGGTTCGAGAATCGGTGATCCAATAGTGGAACTCCTGCGTCCCATACCCCCCCTCGCATGGATACCATTTGCAATTATATGGATCGGTTTAAATCACCAGTCTGCGGGGTTCATCATCTTTATAGGCGCATTCTTTCCCATCCTGACGAATACATATACCGGGTTCAAGAACGTCCCCACAATCTTGATCGAGAGCGCCAAGGTTTTGGGCTGTAATGATGGAACTAAACTGATCAGACACGTGGCGCTTCCCGCATCCTTGCCGTTCATTGTGGCTGGGATAAGGATATCTGTTGGTGTGGGTTGGATGTGTGTCGTTGCCGCGGAGATGTTCGGTGTGAGTTATTATGGCCTTGGGACCTGGCTCTGGCAGTACTACGCTTTACATCAGATGAATAGAGTTATGGCATACATGATAGTATTGGGATTGATCGGTTTGGCAATGGACTGGTTCTTAAGGTTTCTTGAGAGAAGAGTATCAAAAGGAGAGGTATAGTTTTTGAATGTCAAATTATCGATTGAAGGCGTCTCAAAGAGATTTAAAGATAAACTCGTGTTGGAGAAGCTAGATATAGATATTATGGACGGAGAGTTTGTCTGCGTCGTGGGACCTAGCGGATGCGGAAAGACGACGCTTTTGAGGATCATAGCAGGTTTAGAAGAACCATCAGAAGGTAACATATTGTTGGATGGGGGCAAGATAAACGGTCCCTCTCCTGATAGGGGGATGATCTTTCAGGAGTACTCGCTCTTTCCCTGGAAAACCGTAAGAAAGAACGTCTCTTTTGGTCTTGAGATCGATAATATGCCGAGAGAGGAGATCAATAGAACAGTGGAGAAATATATAAAGATGGTCGGTCTATCAGGGTTTGAGGAACATTACCCAAAAGAGATATCAGGGGGGATGAAGCAGAGGGTAGCCATAGCAAGGGCCCTTGCAAAGGATCCATTCGTCTTTCTGATGGACGAGCCTTTTGGGTCGCTGGATGCCCAGACGAGAAACATGCTCCAGGACGAGTTATTGGAAATATGGGAGAAGACGCAAAAAACGATCGTTTTTGTGACTCACAGCGTAGATGAAGCTCTGTATATAGGTGATAGAGTTGTGGTGATGTCTGCAAATCCTGGAAGAATCACTAGGATAATTGATGTGGGTGTAGAAAGACCGAGAGAGAGGACAGATTTGAAGATTATGAGGGAAAGGAAGGAGATACTTGACCTCCTCGAGGTTGAATTGAAAAAACTGCTTATAAGATGATATGAGAACGATCGAATGGAATGATATTGAGAATTGTATCGAGATTATAGACCAGACCAGGATACCTTTAAAACTTGAGAAGACATTCTGTAAAACTATCGATTCTCTCCTAAATGCCATAAAATCTCTAAAGATTAGGGGGGCACCGGCATTGGGAGCTGCTGGAGGTTTGGGCATTGCTCTATCCGCCTTTCAATACGGTGGAGAAGATAGAGAAGAGATGCTCGGTGCCATGATATCGGATGCGAAGAGGATAAAAGATGTTCGTCCGACCGCGGTGAATCTCTCTTGGGGCGTAAATCGGGTTTTGGAGAAGGTGCTCAAAAATCGAAGATTTGATTGCATTTGCAAACTTGAAAATCAAAGATTTTCAAATGCGACTACTTTGAGCGAAGAAAGCATAGAGGATATAAGAAGATTCGCGTTGGAAGAGGCAGAGAGGATATGCGAGGAAGACGTGAAGATAAATAGAATGATCGGAGAGAATGGCGCCAAGCTTCTCGATGATGGAGATATAATATTGACGCACTGTAATGCCGGAAGACTTGCCTGCGTAGATTGGGGTACGGCGCTCGGGGTTGTTAGAAGTGCAGTCGAGATGGGCAAGGCTATAAAGGTCTTTGCGTGCGAGACGAGACCTTTAAATCAAGGGGGGAGGATAACGACGTGGGAACTGATGAAAGATGGGATAGACGTGACCTTGATTGCAGATTCTTCCTCCGGGATCGTCATGCGGAATAAAATGGTCGATAAAGTCATTGTGGGGGCAGATAGAATCGTTAAAGATGGAGTTTTTAACAAGATAGGGACATATACACACTCGGTCCTGGCAAAGGAGAATAAAATTCCTTTTTATGTTGCAGCCCCCTATTCGACCTTCGATTTAGAAAGGACCGGAAGAGAGATAATCATCGAAGAGAGATGCGCGGACGAATTGAGAAAATTTGGGAAGACATATATTGCCCCAAAGAACGTTAAAGTATTCAACCCTGCATTCGATTTCACGCCGATTGAAAATATTACATCTATAATAACGGAGAAGGGAGTTTTAGATCCTGGAGAGATTTGAGAGCTTTTAATAGAATAATTTTGAGCAAACTGTTTGAAGAGGTCTTTTGATCTTCTTCTTTCACTTTGCACCCCACTCCCCTAAAGCTGACTGGATACAAGGTTTTAAAATATTTGTGTTGAAAAGAGAAGTCAATAAACAGATTTAAATATTAGAAACACTATTGATCATGAGGTATTAAGAGATGAATTTTTTGTCTGGATATGGCTGTGATACCTGGGTAGCAATGAAGGATGTCACCACTATGGATGCAGTTATTTTTGCCAAGAACAGTGACCGTCCCCTCGATGATTGCCAGCCTCTGGTGTATAACCCGGGGAGTATCTGGCTAGAAGGGGATCTGCTCAATCTCAGTTACCAGAAAATTCCACAGGCGAGAGTGACTTATGCAACTATAGGGTCATCGCCTTACTGGTGCTGGGGTTATGAAGAGGGTGTCAATGAATATGGTGTTGCAGTTGGGAATGAAGCAATCTATACAAAACCGCTTAAAGAACTCAAGGGGGCAAAGAACAAAGGGATAAGAGAAGAATTAGGACTTTTGGGAATGGACTTACTCCGGCTCGGCTTGGAAAGAGGGAAAACATCGCGTGAGGTCCTGGCAGTAATCACTAAACTTGTCTCCAAGTATGGCCAATGGGGTTCTGGATTTCCGGGAATAAACCATCTTAAAGGGAGCTACGATAATTCTTTTTTGATTGCGGATGGGCAGGAGGCCTGGATTTTAGAAACTGTTGGCCGACGATGGATAGCAAAGAGAATAGACCAGGGATATGCCGCTATCTCAAATGGACCGGGTATTGGAACCAAATGGGATTTGGCGAGCCCTGATATTATAGATTATGCGATTGAGAAGGGTTGGTGGGCGGAGAAAAAAAAGGAATCATTCAACTTTGCTGGTGCCTACGCTGATAAAAAAGAAACATTACTTAATCTTGCTCATTGGCGAGCAAAAAAATCTGCCAGATTACTTGAGAAAGAGGAAAAAATTTCTTTTAAGTGGATGATAAAAATGGCGAAAACACATTTGCCACCCATCTGTATGCACAAATTGCCTTCGGGCGCGGGCTGGGTAAGAACAGCCAGTTCGGCAATTGTGGTTATTCCCCTTTCTGAAGCGGGGCTGGTTCAATTCTGGTGGACGCCTGGTCCTCCTTGCGGTGGTGTTTATGTTCCGTTCTTTATTGATGGGAATAAGGTTCCGGAAATTGTTTCCCGAGCAGGGAAAGCAGGTAAAAGCATTACGCCAGCTCCAGAAGTAACGAAAGACGAATTTTCCCCTGAATCCTACTGGTGGCTCATGAGAAAATTTTTTGACGATGACAAAAGAAAAAATGAAACGCGAAAGATTTTTGCCCGTTTGCAAGAAAAATGGCTGAGTAAAGTTGGGGATATTGAGAAAGAAGCCATTAACTTGAAAAAAGACGGGAAAAAAGAAGAATGTGTTGATCTGCTGAATAATTTCACTTCCAGCTGTATAAACGAAGTCTTGAGTATTTTATCGGAAAAAGAATGAAATAAGGATTGAAACAAGATCTCAATGTTTTAACTAACCGTATGCTTTCCTGGAAAGCAACTTACGGATGTGGTCTCTAAGAGGAGATAAAAAAAAAGTGGTGGAGACGCCGCCCGCGCAATCACTCTGAATATTTAAGATATATGTAGGATGGCACAATGCCCCAAAGCGCCGAAATCGGTATCAGCAGGAGAAACTGGATGACTCGACCGATGGATGGTATCCATGTAAAGAGAGCAGAGAGTGCTACAAGAGCTGCCATGGTAAGTATAAATAAAAACGTGCCCCAAAATTTTCCCTTCGTAAACGATTTACTTGCAGAGATCGCACCGACTGCAGATGCATCGCTCAGCATCACCGCCGGTATAACGTACCAGAACCACACGGCAAATATTACTCCGACGATCGTGAACCCAATGCCTGCAACTGCTACCACAATCCAGCTATTCAAAGAGGCAACGACTAATTCTGTTGTTCCTCCCGCGATGATTAGCAGTATGACGATCAATGCAATTAGCATGGATGCCCCGATTAACGACTTCGCCCTGGAGGTCACCTCGCGGAATGCACCTCTCAGATCTACCTCTTTTCCCCCCATCACATCTCTCGTCATCGGAGGATACATTCCGAATATGATCGTCTCAACGACGATCAATACCAACGCACCGACGACCAGGGCGACTAATATACCACCCATACCGCCCACCGCCACACCGAGCAGCATAAATGTCACCACTATGGGGACTATAGCTGTAATTAAAAGTGCGGTCACTATCGAAGGCACCATTATGGTTGAATAGAGCCATAGAGCCTCAAGACTTTCCGATAACGCCTCGCGCATATTTAACCTGGACATATAAGTAGATCATACTGTAATTGTATTTACATCTTTTCCATATCTAATTCGCAAATACCGCGCCAGTGGACCGCGGGCTCGCCTGATAGAAACAAGTAGGAAATAAATAAAAAATAAAAAAAATATCAATATAGACTCATGAGAGCAAAAGTTTTGCCGTATTAACCCACCTATAGCTTAAATGCCAAAAACGGCAAAATACGGCAAAATAACCCTATGAAACCTCAACCTCAAGAT
>CABGHG010000019.1 GCA_902158735.1 Candidatus Methanolliviera sp. GoM_oil | reverse complement strand
TCTTTCGCCAGGACTAACGCGTCTTCTCTCCCAATTCCCCTTCCTGCACCGGTGACAATAGCCACCTTTCCATCCAATAGACCCATATTTTTTACCTCCTATACTCTTTATACACCCTTCTCCTTCCCTAATAAATATTACTCATTCATCGAAGGTTCGTCTTTACTTCAGTAATTCTATATTTAACTTTTGCTATCCAAACATCTTCATCTTTTATGATGAGAAGCTTTATATATAGAAATGGTAAATACAGATAAATTCCTCTAAAAGGAGAGGAAGGAGGTAGATTATGGACTTTGAATTCGACGAAGACCAAAATATGTTTAGAGAGAGCATCAGGGAGTTTTTAGAGAAGGAGATCTCCCCCCTGGTCGATGAGCAAGAGAAAAAGGGGCCCATGACAAAGGAAGAGGCGATAGCTGTATTTAAAAAGTTTAAGAAGGTGGGAATCGCACTCGATCTCGAGAGCATAAAGGAGTTGGCGGCAGACCCCGTAACGATTGGGATCATGGCAGAGGAGATGTCCCGGGTCTGGCCAAGCGCAACCGCCATCATAGGTTTGTCCTTCCCAGCGGCACTAATTTCATTTGCCTCTGAAGAGATGATGAGGAGGTTACTCCCAAAAGTGAAGAGAAATGAGCTAATCGGATGTTATGCCATAACAGAGCCAGAGGCAGGCTCAGATAATAGAGCCATGCAGACAACGGCCGTACTGGACGGGGACGAGTATGTGGTCAACGGGAGTAAGACCTGGATAAGTAATGGCCCCATCGCCGATCTATGTATGCTCGTCTGCAATGACGAGAACAAAGAACGGATCTTTCTACTGGTTGATAAAGAGGTATCTCCATTCGATACGGGTGAATTGCATAAGCTTGGTTGGAGGGCAGACCCCACTGGAGAGCTCTTCTTCGATGATTGTCGCGTTCCAAAAGAGAACAATGTGATGGAGATGGTGGGAAACTTCATCGCAGATCCAGATAGATTGGCGGAGTTGACAGGGGAGTCGGATGCCTCCAAATATATGGGAATCATCGGAGGAATGAGCCCCGAAAACATCATCTTTGCATTCCTTAGAAGTGGTATGGCACTGATGTCTGCTGGGATCTCCCAGGCAGCACTCGATGACTCCATAAAGTATGTAAAGGAGAGGGCGCAATTTGGCAGACCGATCGGCAAATTTCAGTTGATCCAAGAGATGCTTTACAACATGACCGTTCTTACGGAATCCTCACGTCTTCTCGGGTATCGGGCATTGACGCTTGCATTGAGTGGAAGCCCAAAATCCCGTCTGGCATCCTCCCTTGCAAAGGGCCACGCCTGCGACGCTGCGGTCAAGGTTACGTACGATGCGATACAGATCCATGGCGGTAACGGTCTCTCAGATGAGTATCCCCTTGAGAGATACTTCAGGGATGCCAGAATGCTGACGATACCCGATGGCACGAGCGAGATACAAAAGTTGATTGTGGGGCGAGAGTTGTTGGGGAAGGGGTTCTCGGCGTACGTATGAGTATGTATAAGTATGTATAAGTATGTATAAATCTTTGTTCATAGATTTGCATGTATGTTTTGATTCTTTCATCAACAAAGATCATAATATATATAATAAAATCCATTCAAAGAGGTGCTTCCTTTTCACCCGCAGGCTTATAGAAATGGATTATCAAACTTAACTCAAATGAGGTGTGTAAAAGATGGATTTTAAATTTGGCGAGAAAGAAGAGGCATTGAGGAAGGAGATTCGTGAATTTGCGAGAGAGGAGCTTCCGCCGGGGTGGCTTGCGGTCATGTTGGAGGAGGAAAGCCGCGATGAAGATTGGGCGTTTGCCATGTCTATATCCAAGAAACTTTCCGAGAGAGGATGGCTCACGATGTCTTGGCCGGAGGAATACGGCGGAAGGGGATCTTCTCTGTGGGAGCAACTGGTATATCTGGAAGAATCTGGGTATTGGGGAATACCGGGCACGATGATGGGGATAAGCGGAGTGGCCTGGGTGGGCCCTTCCCTCATGATGTATGGTAGTGAGGAGCAGAAGGAGAAACATCTCCCATTAATCGCCTCGGGGGAGCCAGATGGTGTCTGGTGCACGGGATATAGCGAGCCAAATGCCGGTTCCGATTTTGCCAACATTCAGACCCGGGCGGTGAAGGAGGGAGACGAATATGTCATCAATGGGCAGAAGACGTGGACCAGCGCTGCCCACAGGTCAAGATGGTGCTGGCTTGCGGTTGTAACGGATCCAAACGCCCCTAAAAAACACCAACGTATCAGTGTTTTTATCGTGGATATGAAGAGCAAGGGCGTTACGGTCAATCCCCTGGTGAACTATGCGGGATACCATATCTTCAACGAGGTCTTCTTCGATGATGTGAGGGTTCCGGCATCTAACTTGGTCGGTGAGGAGAACAGAGGGTGGTATCAGTTGATGACCTCTCTGGCATACGAGCGGGGCAGTCTCGGTCCCGCAGGTTATGGATACAACAAGAGGATACTGGATGAGCTGGTTCGATATGCAAAGGAGAACAATCTCTTCCAAAAGCATGATATCCGCTGTAAGTTGGCCGATATGGCAATCGAAGTTGAGACGCAAAGGATGCTTGCCAGTCAAACGATTTGGAAGATGAGCAAGGGGGATATGCCCACCTACGAGCCATCGAGAGACAAAGTCTTCAATGACCAGGTGCAAGAGCGGCTGGCCATCACCGGAACAGAGATCTTGGGAGCATACTCCCAAATGGATCCTTTGCATCGGGATTCCAGATGGTCCAAGATCAGAGGTTGCGTGGAAAGTTTATATTGGCTCTTCCCTGGCATATCGATCTCTGCAGGGACGGATGAGATCGAGAAGAATATCATTGGTCAATTTGGGTTGGAGTTACCCAGATCATATTGAGGGGGATAAAAAAATGGACTTCGATCTCTCAGAGGATCAAAAGATACTTCAAACATCGGTTAGGGAATTTCTGGATAAGGAGTGCCCCAAGGACAAGGTACGAGAGTTGGAGGAAGATGAGCAAGGATACGACACGGAGATGTGGAAAAAGATGGCGGAGCTGGAATGGATGGGCGTCGTCTTTCCCGAGGAGTATGGGGGAACGGAAGGGGACTTCATCGACTTAATGATCTTGGCAGAAGAGATGGGAAGATACATTCTCCCTTCCCCATTCTTCTCCACCGTTGTTCTTTCTTCTCTTCCTATCCTTAAGTATGGCAATGGGGAACAGAAGGAGAAATTTCTTCCCAAGATAGCCAATGGGAAGGAGATTTGGACCCTCGCCCTGATGGAGTCATCGGCCACTTATGAAGCATCGGACGTAAAACTTCGCGCCACTCCAGAGGGAGAGGCATATCTTCTCGAAGGAGCCAAGCTCTTTGTCCCATACGCCCACGTGGCCGATCACCTTCTGGTTGTTGCCCGGACGAGTGAGGAAGAAAAGCCTGAAGATGGAATCACGGTCTTCATCGTGGATCTCGCAAGCTCAACCGGTATCGAGGTGGAGGTTATCCCCACCGCGGCCCATGACAAGCAGTGCGAGGTAAGATTTGATCGCGTAAAGGTTCCCAGAGGCAACGTCCTGGGAGATGTGGGCAGAGGATGGGATGTGGTGAACTTCATCATCCAAAAGGGGGTGGTCTTAAAGTGCGCCGAGATGTTGGGGGGAGCTCAAGCCGTACTAGAGATGACCAACGATTATGCCAAGGAGCGGGTCCAGTTTGAACGTCCTATCGGTTCATTCCAGGCAATTCAGCATAAATTGGCCGATATGTTTACTGATGTTGAAGGACTGCGATACCTCGTCTATGAGGCGGCATGGAAGATAAACATCGGTTCTCCATCCGATTTACTGATATCCATGGCTAAAGCAAAGGCGAACGAAGTTTACCAGCGAACTTGCATCGGAGGCATCAGAATTCACGGAGCAATCGGCTTCACGAGGGAAGAAGACATTGGTCTCTATTATCTGCGCACGAAGGCAGCGGAGTTTGCCTTGGGAGATACCGGCTTTCACAAAGAGCGGATAGCCACCGAATTGGAACGTTCTTAGCCCCGTGAGTTTGTGTTCTCCAAGATGAAGAATGGACTCGAGGTGGGGGTCACGGATTAAGATCTTCACCTCATAGTTTTATCCCCTCTTCTAATGTTCAAATCCGCTTCTACCTCTGTGATGGATTCATCGTCTATTTTTACTTTTCATAGTAAACTTGATCATATTTTTGTCTTCCTCATTAATGGAGCGTCTAATTTTTGAAAATGGAACTTTTGGTTATATTTATAGGAAAAATAGAAGGATCTATCTTTGCGTGACCTCAAGAAGTTGGATAAAATGAATATTGGCTTAATGAAACGTATAGAGTATTGAGGGAAGCTTTAAGTTAATGAGGTGAAAAGAAGCCGTATATAAAAGATTTAGCAATAATCATAAATATTTTATAGTGGAAGTATTAAAATACTAAATATGAGCGAAAGTAAAACAAACATTGGAGGTATATTGGGAAACGTGATGGGTGGAATGATGGGTGCGACCGCTCCGATGATGACGGGTTTAATAAAATCGATGTTATCCCCGGGACTGATAAAATCCGTGACAGGAATGATTCTGGATATATTGGGTGCGGTCGTGGAAGCGATCTCATCGATTGACATCGGAGAGATCTTATCCTCAATCTTAGGAGCGATCCTTCCTGTGGCAATGAAATTATTGGATCCTCTGTTGGATATATTAGGTCCTATAATCGATGCATTGCTCGATATGTTGACTCCCGTGATCGCGATCGTAGGTCCATTGTTAGAGGCGATCGGCCCTATGTTGAGTGCTTTGACGAAGGCCGCGGGTCCTATGTTGGGGGCTCTGACGAAGGGATTGGGAGGTTTAGGTTCTTCCGCTTGAGACTGCTTTAAACAAAAATTCTTGGATAAAGAGATTAAAAAATGAATCCATTTGGAGATCTATTAAAGATATACGCGGAGAGGAACCTTCAAGGGGGTTCCATCTATTACGGAACGGACAAGAAAGAGACATGGAAGGAAGTGAACGATAGAGGGATAGGAGAGGTGGAAAAAGGCAAAATGATTTAAAAATATGGAGGTAAATAAGATGAGAGAAGAAAAAAGTCTTGCAAACACTTTGAAAGCAGTACCGGATCTATTGAGGATGGAAGAGACCAGAAATTTCCTGGTGATCGTAATAAGACAATTGGGAATTGAAAACCTACTTCCTATACTCTTGGGTACGGTGAGAAGAACGGGATTAATTGATAGCATAACGAGTCTCTTGAGCTTTAAACTGGGAAAGATCTCTCCAAATCTTTTTGTATCGATGTGGGATACTTTTGGAGATAAAAGAGAAGCAGTTATCTCGGGGGATAAGAGATTTACCTTTAGGGAATATAAGGAGAGGGTATTCAGGTTGGCGAATGGAATGCGAGGCCTCGGAATAGGAAAGGGAAACAGGGTCGCCGTGTTGCTTCCAAATGGAAACGAGTATTTGGAAAATTTCGGTGCGGGATCCCTTCTCGGCTATCTAAACTTATTCACGGACTGGCACATGAGAGGAGAACATCTATTAGCATATCTGAAGCGGCAAAACCCAAAGGCGATATTATTCACTGAAGAATTTGCAGACAGAATAACTGAGATTAAAGATCAGCTAAAGGGCGTTGAAAGATATATCGTGGTCGGAGAGAAGGTGCCAGCAGAGGCGATCTTGTACGAAGATTTAATATCAAGATCTCCCGGTAAGATGCCGGAAGAGACGAACTTCATCACATCTTTCAGTTATTCGACAGGTGGAACGACTGGCGTACCGAAACACACGAATTACTACGACATGTGGGGTTATGCTCTCAGCGATATAGCGGAGGCTCCGAGGGTATCATTTGGAGAATATCTGAAGCACCTCATACTCGGGCTCTATTTTGTCTATTGTTATGGTAAATCCATAATGGACGAAGGGGAGAACATAAGATGTCTCGTTTCCACTCCCATGCATCACGCCGCTACGTCTGTTGGATGGATGCCACCCTTCCTCTTCATGGGCGCCACAATCGTGATGATGAGTAAATTTGACGCAGAAGAGTTCTTGAGATTAACTGAAAGGGAGAGGTGCAACTGGGCGTTCGTCGTTCCCACGATGCTTCAGAGAATATTGGCACTTCCAGATGAGGTGAAGAGAAAGTACGATTTGAGCTCGATGCGCAGCATGATATGTGCCTCCGCACCGTGTCCTATAGAGACAAAGAGAGGAATAAACGAACTTTTCATGCAACAGGGATGCGAGAAGCCGGTTTACTGTGAATATTATGGCTCTTCCGAAACTGGGGTAATAACGGTCTTATTACCGGATGATTATCTCGAAAATCCAAAATGTATTGAAAGCGTGGGAAGTCCCAGATGCGGGGATCTGAGGATCTTCAACGATGAGGAGAAAAGGGTATGTTCTCCGAATGAGATTGGAAAGGTGATGGTCAGGACGAATTCCACGATCCAGCTCCGCTATTATGGAACTCCAGAGAAGCTTCAAAGTGTGTTGAAGACGATAGATGGAAAAGAATTCTTTGACGACGAGTTATTCGGATACGTGGATGAAGACGACTTTCTATATCTGACAGGTAGAGAAAAGGAGATAATAATAGTTGGGGGGGTCAACATCTATCCTGATGAAGTAGAGAAGGCTGTACTTGGACATCCAAAGGTTTTGGAGGCGGCGATAATTCCGATTCCAGACAAGGATTTGGGAGAAGCCGTTGGAGTAGTTGTGCAACCTAAAAAAGGAGAGGAGATCACGGAAGAGGAGATAATAGAACACTGTAAGAAGAAAGGATTGTACGGATATGCGGTGCCGAAAAAAGTTGACATCGTGGAAGAACTACCGAGATCGATGGGAGGGAAGATGTTGAAAGCTGAGATAATGAAGAAGTACTGGGAGGATAGGGGGATAAAGAGGAGAGGATGAAAAGTCTATAAATTTTCAAATTCTTTTATCTTTTCCCTCTCATATTTGCATAAGATGAATAATAAATAGAAAGATTTTTACGTCCCCATCTCCCAAGAATTCAAATATTTCACCTGCTCCTCCGTCAATTTTTCTATCTCTATCCCCATCGCCTCTAATTTTCTCGTTGCTACCTCCTCATCGATCTCTTTTGGCACCGAATATACCAACTTCTCCAATTTTTCTTTATTTTCAACGATATATTTGACAGATAGCGCCTGATCTGCAAAACTCATGTCCATCACCTCCGAAGGATGCCCATAAGCACAGGATAGATTCACCAATCTCCCTTCGGCGAGAAGATAGATTCTTCTACCATCCTCAAGTTTATACTCCATGACATTCTCTTTTGCTTCACTAACAGAGACCGCCATCTCTTCCAGGTCCTCTATATCTATCTCAACGTTGAAGTGTCCCGAGTTCGCAAGGATCGCACCGTCCTTCATCTCTTCAAAGTGCTCTCTTCTCATGACAGATATATCTCCGGCGGCTGTGATGAAGAGATCGCCTATCTTTGCCGCTTCCAACATTGGCATCACTCTAAATCCATCCATTGATGCCTCCAAAGATTTTGTGGGATCTATCTCTACTACTATAACGTTAGATCCAAGCCCTCGTGCCCTCGATGCGATTCCTCTTCCGCACCACCCGTAACCGATGATGACGACATCTTTTCCTGCGAATAGGAAGTTGGTGGCGTTCATTATTCCGTGCAATGCAGATTGCCCTGTCCCATACCTGTTGTCAAACATCATCTTCGTCTTTGCGTCGTTAACTGCCATTACCGGGAATTTTAATGCGTTATCATTCTCTAATGCCCTTAACCGCACCACCCCAGTCGTCGTCTCTTCGCATGCGCCAAATATTCCATCTATGAGTTCTTCGTGTCTTGAATGTACCGTTGCAATCGTATCCGAGCCGTCGTCAAGGATCACGTTCGGTTCCATCATTAATATATTCTCAATACATTCATAATATTCCTTATCGTTCTCTCCACGGATAGCAAAGACCTCCACCCCCTCTTCGACGAGCGCAGCAGAAACGTCATCCTGCGTACTCAATGGATTAGATCCCGCCAAGCGTATCTCTGCCCCACCCGCCTTCAGCGCCAAGATCAAATTTGCCGTCTCTACGGTTACATGCAGACAGGCAGCGACTTTAACGTCTTTTAATGGTTTATCTCTCTCAAATTCCTTCTTTATGGATGAGAGAACAGGCATATTTCTCTCTGCCCATGCTATTCTCTTTTTTCCTTCATCTGCCAATTTTATATCTTTTATATAGTTCATCAATTTTGCCTCACTTGGTTTTTTATATCATTACATTTATTTTTTATTGTTATTCGATCTTCTTCTGTAATCCTCTATATAGCGCGTGGCGACCCTATCCCTTCCCATGAGCAAGTCAGTAGCAAGGACTGTGGGTCGAGCTTTAGCAACATTTACTATCGGGCATGTTACTCCAGAAGATATAGCGATGGGCAGGAAAGAGTTATTTATTAGGTTACCATCAGGCATGCCAAAGGATATGTTGCTGACCCCAAGCGTTAGATTTACGCCGAGCTCCTCTTTAACCCTTCGAATCGATTCAATAGTTATCAAACCGCCTCTAACATCGGTTCCAATGGTAAGGGTCAGGCAATCGATGATGACATCTTCAGCAGGAATATCTAGCAAATCGGCCCTTTCCACGATCTTTCTGGCTATTGAGGCCCTTTTTTCTGGATCATTTGAGATTCCTCCCTCATCCATGGTCAAACCGATTACAGCTGTACCGTACTCTTTAACAAGTGGTAGAACGCTCTCCAAAGATCTCTCTTCCCCCGTAACTGAATTTATAATGGGTTTTCCCTCATAGATCTCAAGTGCTGCCTTCAACGCCTGCAGATTGCTACTATCTATAGATAGAGGAAGATCAACGGCATCCATTACGACCTTCACCACCTCAGGGAGCAGACTTACCTCATCAACGCCTACCATGCTGACATTGAGATCAAGCATATCCGCACCAGCGTAAACCTGACCAATAGCCTCCTCTCTGATGGATTTCATATCGCCATTAATAAGGGCTGTGGCGAACTTTTTTCCCGTTGGATTTATCCCTTCTCCAATGATTACGGTTGGTTTCTCGCCGCTTATTATTACTTCCTTCCCTCCTTTGCGATCAACTCTCGTCTCCAATCTCAAGCCCCCATAGAGCCAAAAAAAGTGGATCTGGCAAATATTTTCATAAAGCTCGGTACCTCTGCGATCTCTATATATCTCGTCTTTCTCGCTATCTCTTTCGCTTCTTTCCTCTTTCTTCTCGAGATCAAAGCGAGTTTTGCCCCCATCCCTGCCGCATTTCCGACCTGTTCGAAGAGATCGAGGGGTAAGGGCGGGAGCATTCCTATGGCAACTGTGCTTGAAACGTCCATATAAGTGCCAAATGCCCCTGCGATTATTATCTTTTCAAGTTCGTCCATCGATGTGTCGCTCTCTTCCAAGAGCACCTGTATTCCAGTCGAGATGGCTCCCTTCGCAAGCTGCACTTCACGCACATCTCCTTGAGTGACCGTGATCGGCCCAGTGATCTTGAATTCTTTTCCCTCTTTAGTCTTCCTTACCATTTCATGATCTTTCATCCTTCCACTCTCATCTATGATCCCATTAAGATAAAGCTGTGCAATTGCGTCGAGAATTCCCGAACCACATATACCTATGGGATTCTTACCACCTATGGTATTATACTTCACCCTTCCATCCAAGATTCTAACTTTATCGATCGCCCCATTAGAAGCGCGCATACCGTTCTTTATATGCCCTCCTTCAAATGCAGGCCCAGAGGCGCATGAAACACTTGTAAGCTTTCCATGATCAGATAGACATATCTCCGTGTTTGTTCCTATATCCAGTGCAAGGACTTTGCCCTCGTACTTCCACAGATCAGTCGCCAAGATCATCGCCACATGATCTCCCCCAACGAATCCCGCTATATTGGGTAGAATGTGAACATAAGCCCCAGGTGAGATTTTTAATCCAACCTCTCCTGCCCTGACATCCATTGCGCTCTTCAGAACTGGAATGTAAGGAGAGATACCAAGCTTTTTTACCGGTAAGCCCAAAAAGAGATGGTGCATAACGGTATTGCATACAATAACTGCATCTAAGATCTCTTCTGGATCCGCCTTGATTTCGGCGCACATATCTCTTATTAAACTATTTAAAGCCCTTACTACCAAATTCCGCAATCTTTTAGCCTCCTTTTTCTTCTTACCTGCCTTCGCTATTCTCGTAATGACGTCTTCCCCGTACGGTATCTGGGGATTCATCACCCCTTTAGAGATAAGAGTCTCTCCCTTCTCCAAATCCACGATATAGCCCGCTATTTTCGTCGTACCTATATCTAAAGCAAGCCCAAGATTCCTGCTTGAGAGGGGATTTATAGAGATCAATTCTCCATATCTGACTATCGCATCGGCGTTCCAGTTCAGGGATCTCAGCTTACGTATAAGCCCTCTTAAGACTTCTATACTAACCCTCTTACAATTTTTTAGCTCTTTCGTGACAACTTCTACATATTCTTCTGGATCAGAGAAAGAAGGAGGATCGATCTTCAGTTCATAAGAGCTTACCACTGGATCAGGAGTTACAGGGATCTCTATCCCTTCCAATTGGGTTCTTTGAGGACTGCTCAAAGATTCATGAGGAACACGGATTTTCAGATCGCTTAATGGGAGGACTTGGCAGGCTAAGCGATAGTTTTCACGGATTTCTTCCTCCGTCAATCCCTCATACTCTTTTAAGGTAAGTGGAGAGGTTTTACCCGCTATAACCTGAATTTTGCACCGCCCGCATAAACCCTTTCCCCCGCATATACTTGTGATCTTCACCCCGGACTCTCTCGCCATCTCAAGAAGAGATTGATCGTGATCTATCCTCCCACTTCTTCCAACTGGCTCGAAATATACCGTATAAGAAGATCGAACTACCACACTAACCCTCCACCATAACTTTATACGCGCATCTATCCTTTAAATCACAGTATCCACATGCCTCCTTTTGATCCCAGAAAGGCATCTTTGGTCCAATGCCTATTACTACAGAAGTTGACTGCCCGGGAATCATCATATTATGAGAAGTTGATCTAACTCCTATCTCTCCGGCATGGGCAAGCCTTAAAATCTTGGGCTGCTCTTCAAGGGTAAACTCCCTTCTTCCAGGGCTTATACAACCGCTGGTTTTAAATCCCTTCTGTTCAGCCCTTTTTTTAGCAATTGCGGGAATTTTTTTTAGAAGATCATCAACGGCTGCACTTCCCATTCCATCCAGTAAAGTAGCAGTAAGGATATCTTTACTTTTTAAATGCTCTTCAACCTTTTCTTCTAGCCCAGGACCTATTGTGCATGCAGAAACCATAAGCTCTTTTCCCTGCCTAAAAAGTTTAGGAAGTAAAGAGCCTTTGAGCCCTGTTCCATCTTCCAGAAATAACTGAGATGATTCTATCTTCGCAATGGAATAGAAGTTATATGAAATAGCTGGAGTTAGAAGGCCATTGAGATTCTTATTAAGCTTTTCCATAAGTCTATAGATGCTTAACGGAAGTTTAGATTTAGATTTTGCCAAACTTTTAACATGCTCGCCCATCCCATATCGCCGCAATATTTGGTCCATCCCAAGATGCAAATTTAAGTTACGCAAAACAGGCATTTCCTCTCCTCTTTTCCTTCTATCATCCCTCAAATCTTTTTATTATCTCCTTTGCCTTTGCCCTTACATCTGCTGAAATAGGCTCAACCTCATGTTCCCGAAGTATTTTGTTTACCTTCTCATAACCCCTCTGAACAAGGGTCTTTCCTCCTTCTTTGACCCATGCATCCCAGGGAAGCCTATCAAAGAGCTCAGATGGGGTATGCTCCTTGGTATAGGTATTCAAAGTGTGCTTTAAAGTCAAAAATGACCCTCCCACTCCTGCGCTCTTAATTGCATCCAGAGCCAGAGTTTCATCATCAACCCTTATTCCCCCTATCAGCCTTTTCACCATTCCTATCATCTCATCAGCTATGGTGAGCAGAGCGATGCTTCCGCTCTTTCCGGATTCAGCATATCCAACATCATGATTGAGATTATTTCCAGTAAGAGCTGAGGTTATAAGGGTAAGCATCGCCTCCGATGTTGCTTGCTCGTCTAAGAGCTTTGAATCGGTGCAGCCTGCAGTTCCCCAGGAAGGTAACTCATAATAACGGAAGAGTTGAGCCATCGCTCCCCTCATCATAACGCTTTCTATATTGGTATAAATTGCCGTCCCCCTCCTCATTTCCATAGTCAGTGGAAGAGGGCCCAAGACAACTGGAGTGCCTGGATTTACAAGTTGGGCTATTACATTTCCTACCAAAGATTCTGCCACACTTTCTATAACTGTTCCTGCTATGGTGACAGGATTTGTTGCACCGGCTAATGGAATGGGCGTATAGATTACAGGAATCTTTAGCTTGGCAGCTTCTATCACAGCTTCCCCCAGACCTTTCCCAACATACAGGGGAGAAGCTGGCTCTACGTAGAAGCTAAAGATTGGTCTTTTGCTTAGCTCCTCTTCGCTACCTGCAAACAAACTGGCCAGCTCTATCTGGGCCTTTATCATCTCTGCTCCACCTTTATAAACAAAGACATGAACGTGTTTTTTTGTATTGGACATCACCGCAAACTGCTCATATAGATCTATGGCACTTGGGGAGACGTCTGAGGCAGTAGTTAGTCCGGTTACAAAATCGATATTGGGCAGAGCATCGGCTACTCTAGCGGATTTTTCCATATCGGTGAGCTTTCCTCTTCTCCTAGTTCCATTCTCATCAATGAAGTAGGGAGGACCTGCACATGGACCAAAGTAAACTCCTTTTCCTCCTTTAACTGAAAAGCTTTCATTGGGATCCCTTCCATAAAAAGTAACGTTCTTTGGAGCTTTTTGAATACTCTCCATAACCAGATACTCTGGTATCTTTACCATCATCTCTTTAAAATCTACCTCTGCTCCTGCTTTATTCAGGATTTCCAAAGCTTCTCTATCCTCAACTTTTACTCCAACTTCTCTTAAAATTTCCAGAACACCAAGATGCAATCTTTTAAGATGATCTCTGGATAAAAGCTCCAACTGGCCACCATCTATCATGCCTCTCATCCTTCTGCCTCCTTCTGCTTCGTGATGAGCTCCTTTTTCCCTTCCTTTATCACTTTGGAGAGCTTCTCCCTAATTTCTTGCCCTAAAGGCTCAGGCTTATGTTCTTTCAGTATCTCTTCCACTCTCTCTTTCGCGATGGTTCTGGTCTCCTTTGCCCCTCTGCTCTGCCACGTTCCAAAAGAATTCCTGTCGAATAATTCTGGCAATAAAAATTCATCTACGTGATCTCTGGTGTGCTTGTGAGTCATAAAATTTCCTCCAGGCCCAACCTCTTTTATAACATCTACCGCCAGATGATCATCATCAACCCTTACTCCTTGTACTATCCTCTTTGCCATTCCCACAACATCATCGACTATTACTGCCTGTTCGGTTGATCCAACCATGCCTCCAGCCAGGTAGCCACAATCATGGATCAAATTTACCCCTGATTGACCAGCTACCAGAGCATTCATCATCACCTCTGCTCCAGATTGTGGGCCAGGAAGCTTTCCATCTGCACATCCCCCAAATCCATACGAAGGCAAATTGTAGAACCTGGCCATCTGCGCAGTTATTGTATTTGCCCCTATCGCAAATTCTGGAGAACCATAAGCACATATTCCGCTTCTCGGATCCATCGTCAAACCCCATCCTCCATATATGACAGGAGCGTGTGGATTTACTAGCTCTGCCAAAATTATCCCAGCCAATGTCTCCGCATTTCCTATGACGGAGCTGCCAGCAAGAGTTCCAGGTGCCGTTCCACCAGAGAGGGGCATCGGACCTATGGCAATGGGGATGTTTGCTTTTGCGAACTCTATAATGTTTTCCTGTGATTCTGTTAGCATTAGAGGAGAAGCAGGTTCACTGTAGAGGGTTATAAATGGCCTCCTCTGCAGCTCTTTTAATCCCCCTGCAACAGCTATCCCCATCTCAAGGTACTTACGGGCAAGATAAGATCCTGGAGCAGAATAGAGAATTGGCTTCTCCGTATAGTTGAACAGAACATCAAGTTCATGGAGGTATTCCACCTCATAAGGAACATCAAAAACTCCTGCATTTGTCATTATGAAGTCCATGTTGGGCAGCGCATCCCCCACCAAAGTTGTCTCAATCATATCTTTTTTGGTTGGTCTCCTAAATTCATCAGTCCTATGATCCAGAATCAAAGGTGTAGGAGTCCCACCGAATCCATAATATATCCTGCTTCCCTCAAGCAAGATATCATTCTTGGGATCTCGGCCACAGAATAGTATCTTTGACGGGGCTTTCTTTGTAGCTTCATCGATCAAATACTCTGGAATTCTCACCCTCTTATCTGAAACATCTGCGCCTCCTTCTTCAAATACTTCCAGAATTTTCTCGGAATAGCAATCTATTCCAGTCTCTCTCAAAACGTCCAGAGCAGCATTATGGATTGCCTCCACCCCTTCGTCTGAAAGCAACCTGAGCTCCTTTCCCTTTACTCCTCTCTTAACCATGAAGTCTCCTCCGCTTATTCAAACTTAGGCTCCTACCAATTTCCTTGCCTTCTTCATCGCATCGACAGCATCCACACCATACGCATCGGCTCCTATCTCCTCCGCCCATTCCTGGGTAACTGGAGCTCCTCCTACCATAACTTTTACTTTATCTCTCAACCCTTCCTTTTGAAGCGCCTCTATTACATCCTTCTGGACGGGAATAGTTGTGCTCAGCAATGCAGACATACCGAGTATATCCGGATTTTGCTCCTTTACCTCCCTTACAAACGTCTCAATAGGAACATCCTTCCCTAAATCCGTCACCTCAAAACCGCTAGCAAGTAACATAGCACTTACGATCGTCTTCCCTATCTCATGTATATCTCCGGCAACAGTTCCTATTAAGACCTTCCCAGTAAAATGGATCTCTTCTCCCTTCTTTTCAATTTCTGGTTTGAGAACCTCATTTATCGCCCTGTTTGCAGCTTCACCGGCCGCTGCAAGATGTATTATGAATAGCTCTCCCGTTTCATACTTCTTTCCAACCGTCTCAAGAGCTTTCCTTACTCCTCTTTCTATTACTTCAACTGGCTCCACACCGCTATTAATGGCTTCTTTTGCCACTTCTACAGCTTTATCTCCATCAAAATCCAAAATGCTTTTCTCAACCCTTTCAAAAACCTCTTCTTTTCTTGTCATACAGATCACTCCTTTTTTACGTTCAATTCTTTCCAAAGCCAAGGAATCGCCGTTGGATACAACCAAATTTTTCACCTAATGGCGATCCAAATCTTTCATGCTCATTCTCAAGTGAGAAAAAATCAATCTTTCACTGCCACAAAGAGACCCCAGCCGATCTTCTCTTCTCTTGCTTTATCTACCCAAAATTTCAGTCCTTTCAAAGTATTTTCTATTGTTTTAGAAGGAATATCTTTTTCATCTTCTAAAAATTCTCTCTTCTCGATCAGATTATCATGAACCGTTCGATACGTCATCTCAACATTTAAAGATCCTAAATTAGATATCTCATCAATTCTAAATTTATTTTCAATAAGATATTCCCTGTAAAGATCGAATGTTCCAAGATAGGGCGCGTTTATCCTTTCGTTTGCAATTCTCTCCTCTTCACCGCTCAATCCGGTATTTAATATATCTGAAAATATAAATCTACCTTTCTTTTTCAGCACCCGCGCGCATTCTGTTATAAGCTCTCTTTTATCCGGACTGTGAAGCATCGCATCTTGGCTCACGGCTATATCAAAAAATTCATCTTTGAAAGGTATGTCGTTAAAATCGCCATCTATTACATCTATCAGATGATTTAGACCTACCTCTCTATTCCTATCTCTTGCATAATCATTCTCTCTTCCTGAGAGGTTCAATCCGATGACGCGACATCCGACATTGCCCGCTATAAAGCGTGGAAGACCACCGAACCCGCTTCCAATATCTAGTACGTTAGAATTCTCATCTATCTCTAATTTGCTTAAAAGATTCTCATTTGCCTTCTTTGAAGCATCTGAAAAGCTTAAAGTCCCATCGAATATCCCCAAATGATGGTTATCTTCATCCCACGTCTCTCTGTATATCTCGTGGGCAACGCCGTCATAGTATCTCTTTGTTATTTCAATATCGCCTCTTATATAAAAATCCCCCTGACTTTTTTTGGCTTTAATCGTTCTGTGGAGGGAGATCATATTTTTATATTACTTATGCTTTACTATCAAATCGAACGAATCCTTTGAGATAATTTAAGAAAAAGCTTTTGATGGATGAGTTTTTTCATATCATATATAAATGGCGAAGATCATAGTTGAAAAATTGGCAAAGATCTTTGGAGGCAATCCGAAAAAAGCGCTAAAATTGTTAAAAGATGGCTATTCAAAGGATAAAATTCTAAAAGAGACCGATCAAACGGTCGGTATTGCTGGAGTCAGTTTTGATGTGGGTGAAGGTGAACTATTCGTTCTAATGGGGCTTTCTGGATCGGGGAAATCAACTTTGATCCGCTGTATAAATAGATTGGTCGAGCCGACGAGCGGTTCAATCTGTATTGAGGGAAGAAGGATCGAGAAGATGGATGAGAAAGAGTTGAGGCGATTTAGAGGCAAAAAGATCGGGATGGTCTTTCAACACTTTGCCCTTCTCCCAAATAGGACCGTCTTGGAGAACGTCGCACTTGGATTGGAGATAAGGGGAATTCCAAAAGAAGATAGGTATAAAAGATCGGAAGAATCCTTAAAGATGGTCGGATTGATCGATTGGAAAGAAAGATATCCAAACGAACTAAGCGGTGGGATGAAACAGAGAATCGGCTTAGCGAGGGCATTGGCGATAGATCCCGATATATTATTGATGGATGAGCCATTCAGCGCGTTAGATCCCTTGATAAGGAATGAGATGCAGGAAGAACTGTTAAATCTGCAAGAAGAGATGAAAAAGACGATCATCTTTGTTACACACGACTTGGATGAGGCATTGAAACTTGGGGATAGAATCGCGATCATGCGAGACGGGAGGATCGAGCAGATCGGGACGGCCGAAGAGATCCTATTGGACCCTGCAAATGAATACGTCGCCAAATTCCTGAAGAACGTGGATACGACGAAGGTACTAACGGCGGAAAACATCGCGATAAAACCGAGAGAAACTTTGAGGGAGACGGAAGGACCGAGAACTGCGATGAGAAAGATGAACGCATCTGATTCGGATTATATCTTCGTGGTTGGAAGAGATAGAGGATTGAAAGGGATCGTTCTGATGGAAGATGCATTGGAATTAGCTGAAAAAAGAGAGAGAGATGTTAGAGGAATCATAAAAGAAGCGGATACGATAGATTCAAATGTGTTAATAGAAGATATCTATCGAATAATCGGGAAATCTGAGAGATGCCTGGCCGTGATCAATGAAGACTATAAATGTTTGGGGGTAATTACGAGGAGAAGTCTGATATCGAGCTTGGCCGAGGAGAGGGGGGTGTTATAACCTTTATGATACCGAAGATTCCACTCGGATATGCCGCCGATCTATTCGTGAATTTCTTGATCGAGCATTTATCAATGGTTTTCGATGCAATCACATTGATATTTAGCGGTGTCATCATCGCGTTAGAAAATTTTTTATCCTCTTTTCATCCGATCGTTCTCATCATCTTATTGTGTCTGATAATCTGGTTCATAACGAGGAAAGAAACGGCGATATTAAGTTTTTTTGGTCTCTTTTTAATCTATGATTTAAATTTATGGCCAGAATTGATAAAAACTTTTGTATTGGTCTTAATTGCGACGAGCGTCGCGTTGATCATCAGCATCCCGATCGGAATTTGGATGACGCGAAATGATTTAGTGAAGAGGGTCACAATGCCTATCTTGGATTTCATGCAGACGATGCCTTCTTTCGTCTATTTGATTCCCGCAGCGATGTTATTCGGCATTGGGGAGGTTCCCGGATTATTTGCGACCGTAATATTTGCAACTCCTCCACCTGTCAGATTGACATATCTCGGTATAACGCAGGTGCCTGAAGATTTAAAAGAGATGGCAAGTTCCTTTGGAGCGACGGATAGACAAGTTTTAACAAAGGTAGAACTTCCTCTATCACTTCCG
>CABGHG010000018.1 GCA_902158735.1 Candidatus Methanolliviera sp. GoM_oil | reverse complement strand
GAAAAAAGAGAAGCGAGCGGTTCCGTGAAAGAATTTTATTTAAAAAAAAGATTGAAGTGCTCAAATATTGAAGAACCACTTCCAGAGTTTAAGTCATATAGCATCTCGATAAGATCCAAATACGCGCGTAAATTTTATGATGAGATAGGCTTTTCTCTCAGTAGAAAACAGAGAGCGTTGAAATCTGTCTTATCAAAAGAGGGAAAGGTAAGAGTTGAGAAATTTAAAAATTTTATCCTGGATGGCGTCAAGAAGATAGATATATCAAATATTCCATCGGGCCATCTTTACGACATCGAGGTGGAAGAGGATCACAATTTCTTGATGAATGATTTTATTTTATCTTCGAACTGCGACGGCGACGAAGATTGTGTCATGCTCTTACTTGATGGTTTGATAAACTTTTCAAAGGAATACCTGCCTGAGGGGAGGGGAAGGCTGATGGATTCTCCGTTGGTGCTTACAGAGAGGATAGATCCTAAGGAAGTGGATGGAGAGGTACATAATATGGATATATGCTATAGATATCCACTTGATTTCTATTTAAGTACTCTTAAATGCGAAGACCCAAAGAATATTGAGATGGAGACGATAAAAGATAGGCTAAATACCAACTCGCAGTATGAAAATTTGGGATTCACACAAGAGGTAACGGACATCTCTGAGGGTCCTTTGATGAGCTCATATAAGACGCTTGAGACGATGCGCGAGAAGATGGAGTTGCAGTTAAAGATTGCAAAGAAGACCCGAGCGGTGGACGAGGATGATGTTGCCGAGAGAATCTTAAAATCTCACTTTATTCCAGACATCATTGGAAATCTTAGGGCATTCTCGACGCAGAAATTTAGATGCGTGAAATGCAACGCCAAATTCAGGAGACCTCCTCTATCGAAGACGTGCCCTAAGTGTGGCGGAAAGATCATCTTGACCGTCCATGAAGCCTCGATTAAAAAGTATCTGGGCGCTTCTTATAGGATTTTGGAGGAGTTTAAGATATCTGAATATACCAGACAGCGCATAGAACTCTTGAAGATGGAGATAGAATCCCTATTTAAAGAAGACAAAGACGATCTGAATGTGGAAGATCTTGGAGGGCAGAAGAAGCTCTCAGATTTCGTTTCTTGATCTGATCCATATTCTCACTCGGAGCTGCTGGTAGGAGATAATTCTACTTAGGGATATTCAAAGGAAGATAAAAAAAAAATGCCCTGGCCCGGACTTGAACCGGGGACATCCAGATCTTCAGTCTGGCGCTCTCCCAACTGAGCTACCAGGGCATGTGGGCTCGCGGAGATTTGAACTCCGGATCTCCGCCATGTCAAGGCGACGTCATACCCCTAGACCACAAGCCCAACTTCCATCATACCTATATCGACCTACATAAAATCTTTGTGCTCAAAAATCGAAGATTTTTGACATGTGAAAATGGAACATTTTCACGGCACGAAATCAAAGATTTCATTGCATCCCACGACGAAGTCGTCAGGATCATACTTGAGATATATTAATTGCCAATACCTCTCTTTCCTCTTTAAAATTAACGATACTTCCATCGACGATGATCTCACAACCGATATCTAAACTTCCTATATTATCCAATAAATTTGGCGGGATAAATATTTTTTCTATGGATTGTTCACTTCGCACATATAAGATACATCCTCCATCCTCGAGATCATGCGTCGCTAGGACTTTCCCCCCGAACGATATATCACGATAATCTTCGAATATGACATAGATTACAGATAAAGATAGAAGCGATATAGTGAGGAGGAGAATAATCTCAGTTTCTACCTTCATTTTTTGTTTTTTAAAACTTCAGAGCTTCTTTCACAATTTGAGAGTATCTTATTCAGATCTACTATCAGGATCAGTTTCTCTCCGATCTTTCCAACGCTTCTTAAGAATTCGCCCTTTAGATTTTTAGAGATCATTAGTGGCAACTCTTCCATAGCATCTGATGAGAGACGTTTGACGTCCCTAACATTATCGACGAGCATACCAACGGGGGTGCCCTCGTACTCGACGACGATTATCCTTTTGCCCTCTTTCTCACCTTTCTCTTTGCCTTCACCCATGAATCCAAGTCTCCTCCCAAGGTTTATAATCGTCGTCACCTGGCCTCTCAGGTCTATAACGCCCTCGACGTAATCAGGGGCGTTCGGTATCCTCGTCATATCCTTAGCCCTTATGATCTCTCTCACCTGGGATATCTCAACCCCGTACTGCTCGCATCCCAGATCGAAAATTACGAACTGTTCATCCTCCATATTCACTCCTCCTCAACCTTGAAGTTCTCGATCATCTCAGCGTACGTCTCCGAAGCGTGCTTCCTAACCGAGTTCATCGATATTTTTCTCGGTGGCTTCGATCATTGAATTGATGTCCTCGCCTGTCGGCTTATATTCATCAGAGAGTTGCGATAAATCAACTCTTGCAGTTATATCTCCAGAAGCCGCTGAAGATAGAACTTTGCCGAATGAGGAAATTGCATTATTAAGGTTCGATTCTCTCCTTCTTTCTTCAGTTACATCAATTGCTGTATATAATCTTCCTTCACCCTTAGTTCCATAAGGACCTTCATAAGCATTATGGATTACTATTGAACCATCTTTTTTCATCCATGGAACATCCACTCCTTCTTTTGTTTCTACTCTCCGCTCAATTGCATATTTCCATAAATTTTTTAAAGTTGGAATTGTATCTTGAGTTAAACAGCTTTGTTCAGGAGTTTTCTTTCCTAAAACTTCATCTCTTGGAAATCCAAAGTCTCTTTCTGCAGTTCTATTAAATTTAATCCATCGACCCTCTTCATCTGTTAATACCATTGCAGTTCTAGAATTTTCGAATATGAAATCCATTTGATCTTCTTTCTCTTTCAGTTCAGATATATCAGTAGCGGTGCCGATGATATTCATTATATCCCCATCTTCATCCCTTACCGCAGAGAAATTGAGTATCACTGGCATCTGGGATCCATCTCATCCATTAGAGACATGACGATTGGAATTTTCTTTATCAAAGTTTGAGTGTATTTTTGAGCTCTGCGAAGTTCGGTTATATCCTTGAACTCGACAACCCAGTTGGTGACCTCCCCCTCTTCGTTATATATACAGGTCTGCGTGATTAAGATCTGCGCCACATCGCCCGATCTTCTCATGAGCGGTACCTCGTACATAACCACATCTTCTACATCGTATAACTCTCGTTTCTCTGAAATTATCTTCTTTGTTTCCTCAGTCATTATCGGCGTCTCAAAGGTTGGCTTTTCAAGAACCTCCTCTTTTTTGAATCCAAAGAACTTCTCGAATGCCGGATTCACGTACTTCTATCTGCTCGTTGGATCCGAAAGGATCATGGGTGTACCGGAGTTCTTGACCATCGCGCTTATCCTCTTCAACTCTCCTTCTCGCTCTTTCAATTCAGTTATATCTCTGATCGTGATCATGTGCCCTTCCGTTCTTCCACCTGCCACCACATTGGTAAGGGCCAGAGAACCAATCCTATGCGTTCCATCTTTCTTTACAAAATCCATATCCACGGCGTATGTTTCTTCTTCTCCCTTGAGCCTATCCAATAATTTTTTAAATACCTTCAGACCTTCTTCCGTAAAGAAAGGAGCTTCTTCGATCCTCTTCTTCAATAATTCTTCCCTTGAATACCCCGTCAGATCGCATACGCCCGTGTTCAACTCTGAGGAAAGACCGTTCATATCTATCATCAATTGAAAATCAGGAATAGATTCTATCAGAGCGGATGATCTTTCTCTCTCTCGCTCGAGCTCTTCTTCTCTCCTTCTAAGCTCCGTGACATCTTGAGCTGCAAAGACGCTACCGGTAACATTACCCTCGGAATCTTTGAGTGGCGTTTCCATTGCCGATACGATAATTTTTCTTCCACCCTTGCTCCGATATGGCAGATCAAATCGTTCCACCTCTTCGCCCTCCGAAAGCTTCTCACGATCCATTCTCAGAACCTTTAACGTTTCAGAAGTGACGAAAGGGATATCCTCCGTTATCTTTCCTTTAAACTCCTCCGCCTTGAAACCCGTCACCTTCTCCCACATAGTATTCGCCATCAGCCACCTGTTTTCTCTGTCGTGTACGGATATCAGAACCGGTGCGTTCTCCATTATCGTCTCCATCTGAACTTTTGAATTCCTCAGTTCCTTTAACCCGACTATATCCTGTGCGGTTCCGATCACGTTGATTATATTACCATTCTCGTCTCTGACCGGCGTAAAATTCAGTATCGCTCTTTTGCCATTTTTAAGGGTCGTCTCACAACTCGCAAATCCGGTTCTCTTCGCCTCCTCAAACGTTTCTCTTATCTCGTCGCGCTCCTCGTAAAGATCTTCCAACAAAACTTCACCCAATTCTTCATCAGATCTGCCAAAGAATTCTTCACACCTTTTATTAGCGCTTGTTATCTTTCCATCGAGGTCATTATCGACAGCGGTGTGGGAACAGAGTTCAATAATCTGCCTACAAACACTCTCTCCCTCTTCAACTCCTCTCTGTATCTCTCTAACTCGTCTTCATTCATTTTTATCCTCTCTTTTTTGTTTATGTTCTACCACACTTCTTTGAACATAAATTACTTCACTTTCATATTAATCTATCACAAATTATCTTTGAGAATAAAATATCATACTTCATTCTACCTTTTTATTAAAAGGTTGTTATTAAAAATTGCTTTGAGAAACGTATTTTCGTCTTAATATAAATTAAACTGAATTTAACTCTTGCTATGCAAGAGGTACAAAATTTTTATATATATAGTTTACATGTTAAACCTAAAGTCTTTATAGTTTGAACGTAAAATACGTATAATAATAGGTGAATAAAAATGGCAAAAGATGACCTAGCTGTCTTTAAGTCTGTTTTGAACGAGGCGGCAAGAGGAGATCTGGCCGCAAGGGTCGATCTCAGCAAGATTGGAGAAGAAAATAGGATATTGGGAGAATCGATAAATTCGACGATAGGGTCTATGAAGGAACGAGAGGAAGAACTTGAAAGTTCAAAGGCATTTTTAGATAGCACTTTAGAATCTCTACCTATCGGATTGATCATATATAGAGCAGATGATCCCGATAAGAAATGATATAGAGTTAATCCCGCTCTTGAGAAAATAGTTGGTTATACAGCAGAAGAGATTTTAGGAAAGCGTACAGAGCGTCAACCATTTAATACGGATGAAGCGACTAAAATTTTTGCAGAGCAAAGAAAGAAATATGGCTCTGGTGCTAGTTACGAGATCCCGTGGGTTACAAAATCTGGGAATAAGATAATAGTAACCGTTAACCAGAGTAATATCAGAAATGGGAGTGGGAAGATCACGGATTACTTGTTTGGAGTAAAAGATATAACTGAATTGCACGAGCGAGAAGAAGAGATCGAAAATAAAAATAGGTTTGTAACTGAGATAATAGAAAGTATTCCAGATCCTTTGGCCGTAATGGACAAGGAGAACATGTGGATAAATATAAACGGTGGCTGGAAGAGAGTTTTGGGCTATGGGGGAGAAGAGTTATTGAACAAAAAGGTGGAAGAGCTCCCGATCATCATACCGGAACGAATGATAGAAGTAGAAAAGATTGCGGAAGAAAATATAGAAAGAGCGCATAGGGGGGAAATTATAGAATTTGAATATGCCTTTAAGGCAAAAGATGGCAGAGAAGTTCCCGTTTTGGTGTCAGAAGCGCTAATACCGTCGATAGATGGAAGAATCATAATGGCAAAGGATATAACTGAACTTCGAAGACGCGAGGAGGATCTGAACGAAGCAGTAGAAACGTTCGGCGAAGTTTTATCATCAGCATCTGCTGGAGATCTATCGGCAAGGGTGGATCAATCAAAAATTTCTGAAGACTACAAGCCGGTCGGCGAAGATATTAATTCGATGATCCAAGCCGCCCAGAAATCAACTAAAGATTTAGAGGATCTATTGAGAGAGTTATCTACATCATGTATCAAGTTATGCGATAAGATAGTTGCCATGCCACTGATCGGTTCGATGACATCAGATCGTGTAAGGGACGCAATGAATACTATACTTAATTCTATAACAGAAAACAATGCTAGAGTTGCTGTTATAGATATAACCGGTGTTCCGGCCATAGATACCATGGTAGCAGAGCGTTTGATAAGGACCGTAAAATCAATAGGAATACTTGGTGCAGAACCTGTTGTCACAGGGATATCACCAAATATTGCATCAACAC
Source organism: Candidatus Methanolliviera sp. GoM_oil (assembly GCA_902158735.1). Classification (GTDB taxonomy): domain Archaea; phylum Halobacteriota; class Methanoliparia; order Methanoliparales; family Methanoliparaceae; genus Methanolliviera. The sequence continues at coordinate 12,195 of CABGHG010000018.1, read as the reverse complement.
TTGTAGGATTGGGAGTGGAGTTAGAGGTCGTGACAAAGTCTTCGTTGGCGGAGGGATTGGCTTACGCATTTGAACGTATCAATAAAGAGGTAATAGAGAAGCCAAGAGATTAAAATGTATGAAGCACAGCGAATACCTGTCTTAAAAATTGATGAAAACCTGATCACTTCAATACAGATAGAGTTGTCCGATCGAATGGTTGTGCAATTACAGAAAGATATATTAGAAAAGATAAAGAAGACAGGTGCAAAAGGTCTGTTGATAGATGTATCAAGTTTAGATATTATAGATAGTTTTATTGCTCGATCAGTGATAAATATAGCGAGGACATCAAAGTATCTGGATGCGGCAACCGTTGTAACAGGTATATCACCGGAGATAGCGCTAACGCTTTTACAGATGGGGTTCTGATGGGAGAAGGTCGAGACGGCGATAGATGTTGAACATGGATTTGAGAAGCTTCTCAAAATTGCTGAGAAGGTGAGGATGATGAATGATACGGATGGATATTGAAGACGAAGACGATATCAATAAAGCAAGAAGGAGAGTGAGGGGGTTCCTGAGTGAGAATGGAATAGACAGGTATCCATTGCTCCGTTCTTATATGCTCACAATTGTATCTGAGCTTGCAAGAAATATATATCTCTATGCAAAACCGGGTAAAGTCAATGTTAGCATGATCGATGAAGGAAAGAAGAGAGGTATCAAGCTAGAATTTATCGATCACGGTCCGGGTTTAGATTTAGAGAAGATGAAGAAGGAAGAACTGGGTAAGAATGGGTTAGGATTGGGACTTACCGGTAGCAAGAGTCTATCGGATGAATTTTCTATGGATAGTTCTCCTGGCAGAGGAACGCATATTACCTGTATAAAATGGATAAAATAATTGATGTTAATCGGATCAACGTTCACCAGGCAGAGTTGGATGCAAAAGATCTTGCCGAGAAACTTAATTTTAAAGCGAAAGAATGCGAAGAGATCAGGCTGATAGCATCTGAACTGGCAGATAATGTCCTTAAACATTCAAGTAGAGGAACGATCCAGATAAATGCTGAAGATAAAGGTGAATATATCGAGATCATCTCAACTTGGAATTGGATTGGGCATGATCGGCAGATTGTCCGATGAAGTATCATACGAGACGCACGATGGATGGGTTGAGATAAAGGCGATAAAATTTCGTAGTTCCTCTCCAAAGAAGATAGAAACAGCTGCATTATCTTACGGTTTAATGGGGGGCAGAGCAAATGGAGACGAATTTTTGAGCATTCAAAGATCCAATTCGCTCTATCTTGGCATTGATCGATGTACTTGGACACGGTAGGAATGCACACGAGATCGCAGTTGAGGCAAAGCGTTTCCTAGAGGACCAACACTATCTGAAATTAGACGAGATTATGAATAATCTGCACGATCATTTAAGGGGTGATAGGGGTGCGATGGTGGAATTGATGAGATTGGATCTGAATAAGAAGATATTGGAATTCTGCGGGGTTGGAGACGTATCTTGCAGGATATATAGTGGAAACAATAAGCGTTCGATACCCATCTTTACCATTGACGGTATAGTAGGCGAGACCTTTCGCAAAACTAATCTTCAAAGATTAGAACTGCCCGAAGATGCTGTTATCGCAATGTTCTCAGATGGTATCTCACAGAGTTTCGATGTACCTATCGGGTTACGAAAATTCAGTTCGGTAAGACTGGTTCATGAACTGATGCAGAGGTATGGCAAATCTCACGATGATAGAACCCTATTGATTACAAAAATAAATTCTTGAAAAAGTGAAGGGATCACTTTCATCAGAGACGAGATCACTGTAAAAGCGCATAAATGGGTCGATTGGTGGTCATCAGCATCAGGAACGTCGCAAAGAAGTATAAAGATATATCTAAGCCGCCAAGAAGTATATAGAAGAATATGAGGCAATGAAAGGTGGGATCAGAAGAGATGAGAGATAAACCCGTTGTAGTTTTGCTCGTAGAGGATGAAGAGGCACATGTCGAACTCGTCAAGAAGGCATTTGTCAAGAGCGGTTCTGAATGGGAGATCAATCACGTATCGAACTTAGAAGACACGTTTAAATGGCTGAACGAGAACGATCCACCTTCACTCATCATTGCAGACCACCTCTTGCCTGATGGAAGCGGGATAGATCTGCTGGGGAAAGCAAAGAGACCAGAGGATGTGGGTATTCCCGTTATAATCTTGACGGGACACGGTACAGAAGAGTTGGCTGTTCGATCGCTCAAATCCGGTGCAATGGATTACGTGGTGAAGAGTACCGAAAGATTTGAAGAGATGCCGTGGATAGCGGAACGTGTGCTCAGAGAATGGAAGAACATAACGGAATTGAGAGAGAAAGATAGAGAGCTGAAGGAGGCGAAGGAGTACTCTCCGAGATATTTGCCACGATGCCTGATCCGTTATGTATCGTCGATCTCAATGGCATCAGAAGAGAATTTGGAAACGTATTTGGAAAGGTCGCGGTTGGAGACCTGGACGTGAGGCTCGATATGAGTTCACTCCCCGATGCTTATAGATTTATGGGTGATATAATCAACGATACGATCGGAGGAATCGGAGAAATGACGAAAATGATACGAGATAGAGAGAAAGATCTCAGTTCTGCAGTTTCATACTTTGGAGGAGTCCTATCTGCTGCCGCCGGAGGAGATCTTTCTGTTAAGTTGGATCTAGAAGTGATTCCAGATGAGTATAAACCGATCGGAGAGGACATAGGCTCGATGATCTCTGCCACGAGAGAGCGAGAGCAGAAGATAAAGGAGACCGGTGAATATCTACAGAGAAATGCCGAGAAGATAAAAGATGCGATGAATAAGGCTTCAGAGGGATACATTTCAGTTAGATTGGAAAGAGAGAGGACGAAGGACGACGTGATGAGTGAGATCATCGATTCTATAAACCTTCTCTTGGAAAATCTGGGTAAAATCATCGACGGGATAAAGGAATCGATGCAGAAGACGGTTAAAGAATCAGAAGAAGGTTCAGAATCTGTATCCCAGATGAACTCTGGTATGCAGCAGATCTCATCTTTGGCCCAACAGATTGCCGGAGGATCGGAGAACCTCTCAAAGATAGCCGTATCGGCTCAAAGAGAGCTCAAGGCGTCGATAGAGATATTCAAGGCGCTATCGAAAGCATCAAATTTCTCGGGAGAGAAAACGAACGAGATGGTAAAGATGGCAGAGAAACTATCCGAGGAAGCGGAGAATGTGGGAACTGGAATGGAGACGATGACGAAAGAGATAGAGAGTGTAATCTTGCAGATGGATCAAAAAGATCCACAGAGGAGATAGAGGATATGACAGAGAAGATAAAGGATTCATCTGCCAAGGTGATCTCTTCCGCAAAAGATATGAGTAAAGTCTTGGAGGATGGCGGAATTCTGATAAGGAAAGTTTTGGGCGAGTTTATGATGATATCCGATGGGATAATAGAGGTGAATGCCTCGATGGAAGATGTGAGGGAACGATCGGATGAGGGAATGAAAGCGATAGGAAAGGTTGCGGAGGGTATGGAAGAGGTTGCGAGCACGTCCGAGAAGATGGCTTCGTCCTCTGAGGAGACATCGGCTACCATAGAAGAACAGACATCTGCGGTACAACAACTGAACGATACGATGAACTCGGTAAGAGAATACGCATCAAACACGTACGCTGAGATGATAGAGAACTTCAAGGGCGAGTGAGGATAAAGATGGAGAATAAACAGAAACAATTCATCGTCTTTGATCTCGGAAAAGAAAAATATGGCGTCGAGATATTTCAGGTGAAGGAGAGATAATAAGGCCAAAAGATATGATGAGGATACCTAATGCGCCCGATTACGTTGAGGGTGTTATAAATCTGAGAGGTCAGGTGACGACGGTGATAAATCGGAGAAAGAGGCTTGGATTCCCGGATAAAGATAAAGAGAGAGAATCTGGAGAGAAGATAATAGTGGTGGAGTACGAGGAAGTCTCGATAGGGATGGTCGTGGAACGGCGTAAGAGACGTAAAATACCTTTCTTCTGAAGATATGAAGGATTTACCTCCCATGATCTCTAAAAATTTAAAGGTTAAATTAAAGTTATTCAAAATCCTCTATAATAGATCCTGAAGACTCTTTACTGAATCGATGTAAGCCATATCCTTTTGCCATATTCATCGCATCGTAAAATTCTTTCCTCGTTAGTCTTCTGCTCAACTCTTTGTAATCCCACGCCTCACCTTCCGGCCTGTACTGATCCATTATATTGACGTAGCTATCTTTTGAGAGACCAGAGACGAATTTCAAGACCTCTTTGCTTCCCGCTAAACCATCTGGCAGGATCAGATGCCTTATTAATAGACCTCTGTACGCGATCCCATCCTCATCCATCTTCAGATCTCCAACCTGACGGTGCATCTCTTCGACGGCTTCTCTGCATCTATCAAAATAGTCGGGAGCATCCGAATATTTTTTTGCAGGTTCCTTGGAGCTATACTTTATATCCGGCATGTATATGTCAACGATACCTTCCAATAACTTTATCGTCTCCACGTTCTCGTATCCGCCGCAGTTATATACGATCGGCAGGCAAAAACCTCTCTTGATCGCATATCTGATCGATCTTGCGATCTGCGGTGTGAAATGGGTTGGAGTGACGAGATTTATGTTATGGCACCCCCTTCTCTGTAATTCAATCATCATCTCGGCCGCTCTCTCCGTGGATACCTCTCTTCCAATACCGAGATGACTGATCTCATAGTTCTGACAATATACGCAACGAAGATTACAATTTGTCAGAAAGATCGTTCCAGATCCCCCTGTGCCGACCAGAGGCTCCTCCTCTCCAAAATGTGGGCCATAACTCGACACCATGAGCTCTCTTCCAGATCTGCAAAATCCTCTCTCTCCCTTTAACCTATTTTTCCCACATCTTCTCGGGCAGAGCTCACAACTCTCGAGTATCCCGTAGAGTTCTCTTATCCTCTCATCCAGCGCTCCGCTTTCGTATAATTTGATATAGCTCGACTCGAACTTCATTTCGCGAGTATCCTTATGATGTGAAAGATAATCTCTTTAAAGAGATCTACGTCGTCCAATTGTAGCTCTCTCTCCATCGCTTTGGGAAAGTTCTTGAATCTATCATCCACGACGGGCCAAGAATTCCGTGCAAATATTTCATGGAAGAATACTCCAGTTTTCATATGTTGTGCTTATCTGATTTGATATAGAAAACATTTTCTTAAAAATGATTGAAGATCGATAAAATTAAATGATATTTATCTCTGAAAATAAATGAAATGGCCGAGATAATTGAAGATAGATCGTTAAGGAATAAGATATCCGTATTCAGGGATCGCTCCCACGCTGGCGAGCTTTTATCAAAATGGCTTGAAGATTACAAGGGAAAGGATGTGTATATACTGGCAATACCGGCCGGAGGAGTACCAGTTGGAGTCGAAATCTCAAAAAGATTAAATTTACCGCTCGATCCGATCGTCGTCAGGAAGATTCACATACCATGGAACAGGGAAGCGGGATTCGGTGTAATGGCGTGGGACGGTATCATATCACTAAACGAGGATCTCGTGAAACATTTAGAATTGAGTAAAAAAGAGATAGACGATTGCATCACCGAGCAGAGGGAAGAGATTGAAGAGAGAATGAAATTATTTGGATGCGGCAAATTCCCGGAGATTGGGGGCAAGAGGGTGATACTCGTCGATGATTGGGCTGGCATCAGGATTTACGACCTTGGCGGCGGTTTATTTAGTGAGGAGAAGGTATTCAGTGAGGAGAAGGAATCCAAAAGAATTGGTCGTCGCAGTTCCGACTCCTCTCTTGTTGCTATTGAGAGAATAGAGAATCACGTAGATAAGATTATTTGTTTAAACATCAGAACGGGACCGATATTTGCGGTTGCAGACGCCTATGAGCGATGGTACGATCTCGAAGATGAAGAAGTGGCGGAGATCTTAAGATATGCCAAGAGATGAAAGAGAATTCTTTCTCCTATATTGACTTACCAATCTGATCACTCAATTTTTCCAGATCTTTGATCAGTTCCTCTTTGACCACCTTACCCATCGCTGTAAGGGCACAGTCCGAAGATCTAGTGATGGGTTGTTCTTTTTCTCCTGACGACTTCGTCGTGGGATCCCAAAAATCGAAGATTTTTGAGGACATTGAAAATTTCATTGAAAATTCTCCAGGAATAATATAAGTGAAAAGTTCCTTCAGAAACATTTATAATTCTGAAGGAGCATATGAGATATAATCAGAATAACGCTCAACTTACAAAACTTTTCGCAGAAAGATGCTTTAATGCAGATCTTTGAAAAATACACAAATGATTTTGAGTACACTTCAGATGGAATATTTAGAAGAGTTATTCCACCTGTATGTTCTTGTGGGACAAGAATGAATCATAATGGTTATAATACCTATTGTAAAAAAGATCTAGGATCTGTAAAGATCGGAAGTATGAATGTCCTCTCTGCAAAAAACTTATGAAGAAGAGAGAAGTTTCTGGGAAGAAATAAAAATAAAAGAAGAGTTTTTCCTTTATGAATAAGTTATATCAACGCATGAGATCTCTTCATGTCTCTTCACGTGTCTTACGAAGGAATTTCTGATATAATGGAATGGATTTCATATTCCCGAGGGGAAAAGATACAGGTCGTGTCCTCTGATTACTGAAAAGATTTATCTATCAGAAGGTCATACCACCTTTTGGGACTGGGAATGTACTTAAATATTGATGTATCAGAATATTGGTGTCCGAATGAGGGGTGTTCCGACTACGGGAAGAGGGGGAAGGGAAACGTCGTCTTAAAGGAGGAGTATGGAAAGAAGGAGCAGAGGCTATTTAAGTGTAAGACATGTGGTCACTGTTTCAGTGAGACGAGAGGTACGATCTTCTTTAATCTTGTAACACCCAAAGAAGAGGTTTTAAGGACATTAGCGATGATTCCTGAGAAGGGAAGCATAAGAGGGACAGCCAGAGCTACCGGACACGATAAGAGTGCAATATGTCGTTGGTTAAAGATAGCTGGTGAACACTCCAAAGAGGTAACAGAATACTTCCTCAATGATCTCCAGTTGACAAGAGTTCAGGTGGATGAGATCTGGTCGTATATAAAAAAAAGGAGAAGAACGTGACGGCTAAAGATTCAAACTGTGGAGATCTATACACACTTACAGCGATGAATGTTGAATCCAGACTCTTTATCGGCCATCATGAAGGTGGTAGATCCATAGATGATGCAATAGAACTATTTATGGACGTGGATGAGAAGAGAGAGAAAAATAGCCAAATTCCTGTATTTACATCGGATAATTGGGATGCATTTAAAGATGGATTGGTCTATGTCTATGGGAAATTGAAAACACCACCATACAAGGGAACCGGAAGAAGACCAGATCCAGTTATAGTTCCTTCTGATGATCTGAAGTATGCTCAGGTCTGTAAAAAGAGAAGAAATGGGAAGATTGTTGAAGTGGTTCAACGCGTTGTTTTTGGAGATCCAGATGAAGTTTTAGAAATTTTATGTGGAGATTCAGATGGCAAGATCAATACATCTTACGTAGAGAGGTTGAATCTTACTATACGAAATTCTCTGGCTCGTTTCATCAGGAGAACGATGAATGAGAGTAAAGATCCAGTGATGCATTCAAGAGCTCTGGACTTTATACAGGCATGGTATAATTTCGTGAAGCCACACAGATCTCTTAGGGTAGAAGAGAATGATGGAAGACGTAAATGGAGACAGAGAACACCTGCAATGGCAGAAGGACTTACCGATCATATATGGTCGCTAGAAGAGATGTTCACTTTCAGGGTGCCTGTTCAATGAATGACGTACACGACCAAATATCGAGATAACAAAGATATTCACAAATCGACGTATCACCTGGAACAAAAATACCAGAATTTACTCTATGATCTACTTTAATTTCAGAGTCCATAAGGAGATTATTTAACGATATATTAAATTTATTATCCCAAGATATCGTAAAATTATTGGGTGTTCATCAATTGATTTTCAGCTACCGCACCCTTGCAATGAGATCGTTGCTTATCTTCTTTGAAGAAAAGCACAGTTTATTTCAGAGCATGTAATTGTTAACTCTCAATAAGTTGACAGCTCTATTCTAATCAAAACTTCGAAAAATAGCACGGTCTGTTCTTATTCCCGAATGCCGAAAATATCGATAGTTTTTTATGTTATGATTCTAATTTGAAAGCCTCATATAGTTTATGGTTATCCTATTCCTGCTATTGTTACTCCAAGGATGTTGTTGTAGATACTTATATTCATAGAACGCTAGCTCAACCTCTTTCTCCTCTTCATTCACTCACGATATGATACGCGTCTCAGTTAATAAATCTTATACTTTATACAACGATGAAAAAAGAACAAACCATCACTAGATTTTCGGACTGTACCGGTTTATTTGGCTTTGCCGAACAGTTAAATAATTTCTCAATCAACCGATATGCTCAACATGCCCCAAAATCCGAAGATTTTTGAAGACCCAACAAGTTGATAGCCCCGTATATATGAAAAATTCTTAACAAAATTTATAAATGATCGATTATAGGATGAGAAGAAAGTGCAGAAGATCGCTTACAAGAAGGATATATCCGGTTGTGCAGTTAGCGGAATTTTGAATACGAACGGAAAGAAGATCAATGGTGGATATATAATAAGGTCTATAGCAAATATGCACGACCGTTCAAACGGTTTGGGTGGAGGATTTGCCGCATACGGCATCTATCCAAGTTATAAAGAATATTATGCGTTCCATCTGATGTTCGACGATTTGAATGCTCGGGAAAGATGCGAAGAATTTCTTGACAAAAACTTTTTGATCGAGAAAGATGAAGATATACCAACGAGAAAGATAAACACGACCGCAGATCCGCCAATTCTTAGAAGATATTTTCTTGAACCAAGAGAAGAAAAGCTGAACAAAATTTCAGAAGACGACTTCGTTATAAGAGAGGTAATGAAGATAAATTCTGATATCGAAGGAAGCTATGTGCTCTCAAGTGGGAAGAATATGGGGGCATTCAAGGCGGTGGGTTTTCCGGAAGATGTGGGGAATTTTTATCGCCTCGAAGAATATAAGGCAGAGACCTGGATAGCACACGGAAGATTTCCGACGAACACGCCTGGGTGGTGGGGCGGAGCACATCCTTTTGCGCTACTCGATTATTCCATCGTGCACAACGGGGAGATATCCTCCTATGGAATCAACAAGAGATACCTCGAGATGTTCGGTTATAGATGCACGCTATTGACAGATACAGAGGTGGTGGCATATCTCTTTGATCTCTTAGTAAGAAGGCATAAATTACCGATGAAGATCGCGTGTAAGGCACTCGCACCCCCATTCTGGGATGAGATAGATAGGATGCCAGAAAAAGAGAAGAAGGTCATGAAGACGATCAGGACGGTTTATGGAAGTTCTCTCGTGAATGGCCCATTCTCGATCATACTCGGATTCAAGGACGGAATGCTTGCGCTTAATGATAGGATAAAATTAAGACCGCTTATTGCAGCGACAAAAAAAGATTTTTTAATGGTCTCGAGTGAAGAGGCAGGGATAAGAGAGATATGTAAAGAGCCGGATAAGATATGGAGCCCTAAGGCTGGAGAGCCGGTGATCGGATTGATAGGAAAAGGTGTGGTGGAGGAAGGATGATTGCAAATCTTTGATTTGCAAATAGGCACAAATCAAAGATTTGTGCTATGCCAAAAATCCAAAGGATTTTTGAGCACTTAAAAATCGGAGATTTTTAAATGCTGACTCTTTGCAAAGGTGAATTCTCTGTCGAAAGAGATGATGATAGATGTATAAGATGCCTCGTCTGCGTCAGACAATGCCCTTTTGATGTTCACAAATATGACGAGGAGGAAGATAGGATCTACAGTGATGAGTCGAAGTGTGTTGGGTGCCAGAGGTGTGCGACGCTCTGCCCGACGGATGCCATCACAATAAGATATGAGCCGATGGAGATGAAGGAGAACGCAAATTGGAAAACGTATCACCTGACAAATATTTACAAGCAAGCCGAGACAGGAGGCGTTTTACTAACCGGAATGGGTAATGATAAGCCCTATCCGATCTACTGGGATCACATTCTTTTAAACGCAAGCCAGGTCACAAACCCTTCGATAGACCCGTTGAGGGAACCGATGGAATTAAGAACGTATCTCGGAAGAAAACCCGATTTACTTGATATAGAAGACGGAGACGAACTTATACTAAAAACCGAGATCTCTCCCCAATTGAAACTCGAACTTCCGGTAATGTTTTCGGCGATGTCTTACGGTGCAATCAGTTTAAATGCTGTAAAATCGTTGGCGAGGGCGGCTGCCATCGCAGGAACGTATTACAATACAGGAGAGGGAGGGTTGCACAAAGATCTGTATAAGTATGGAAAAAATACGATTGTACAATGTGCATCCGGAAGATTTGGTATTTCTCCAGACTATTTAAATGCCGGATCAGCGATCGAGATCAAGATAGGTCAGGGAGCAAAACCGGGCATAGGCGGGCATCTACCGGGAGAAAAGGTCTTAGAAGAGATATCTGAGACGAGGATGATCGCAGAAGGGACAGATGCACTCTCTCCTGCTCCTCACCATGACATATATTCGATAGAAGATTTGAGACAGCTCATATTCGCGTTGAAGGAGACGACCGCGTATGAAAAACCTGTGGGAGTTAAAATAGCGGCGGTTCACAATTCTGCGGCTATATCGAGCGGAATGGTCAGGGCTGGGGCAGATTTTATCGTCTTGGACGGGCTTAGGGGAGGAACAGGTGCGGCTCCACTCGTCACAAGGGACAACGTCGGGATTCCAATCGAGCTGGCACTGGCATCGGTAGATCAGCGATTGAGAGAGGAGGGAATAAGAAATAAAACCTCTTTGATCGTTGCTGGTGGAATAAGAAGCAGTTCTGATGTTATAAAGGCTATAGCCCTCGGTGCAGACGCAGTTTATATTGGAACGGCCGCGCTGGTCGCGCTCGGTTGCCATCTCTGCCAGAAGTGTTATACGGGAAAGTGTGCATGGGGAATTGCCACACAAGATCCGTATCTCACCAAGCGATTAAATCCAGAGATCGGAACGAGAAGGCTTGTCAATTTGTTGAAGGCATGGTCAAACGAGATGAAGGAATTAATTGGAGGTATGGGGATAAATGCGATCGAGAGTTTGAGGGGGAATAGGCTACAGTTGAGAGGTGTAGGGCTCACGGATACAGAATATAGAATTCTCGGCATATTACCCGCAGGAGAATAGATGAGGCGAATATACGTTAAAGAGGACGTATGCATTGGCTGCAGATTGTGTGAGATATATTGTATCGTTCAACACTCGAAGAGCAAGAACATAATAAAAGCGTTCAGGGACGAACCCAGACCTCTTCCTGGCGTAATCGTGGAGGAGAAAGGTCCAATCAGTTTTGCCCTTCAATGCAGACACTGCGATGACGCCCCGTGTGTGGAATCTTGTATAACCGGAGCGATGCAGAGGATGGAAGATGGGAGGATCATCTGTGATATAGATAGGTGTGTGGGTTGCTGGACGTGTATCATGGTCTGTCCGTACGGGGCGATAAGGATGGATCAAAATAGAAAGGTGGCGTCAAAGTGCGATCTCTGCATTGGAGAAGATATTCCTGTATGCGTCAAGAACTGTCCAAACGAGGCGTTGATGTACGAAGAATGAAGGGTTCTCACCCTCTCAACTGAAGGGTTGCACCCTCTCAACACCTGCGTGCACCTTCGGCAGCACATTAAAAACAAAAGAGAAAGATGAAAAAAAGTAAGAGCGATCGAGAAACGTTTAATAAACATCATCTTCTATTGGGATGAATAAGATGAAAAAATAAACTGTGATGTTGTCGTTGTTGGGGGAGCCAGGTGGCTCGATGTCCGCGAAGTGTGGGTTGGATACGGTATTGGTGGAGAGAGAAGAAGAATTAAGCATGATTTTGCATAATGGGATAAAAGTAAAATTTACTGTGTAGTTAAAGAAACCACAAAAATAAAAAACCGGGAATGAGGGAGAAATGAAGAAAATTAAATTTGGGATTTTGATAATTTTGATAGCCATCGGGGGAATTGCTCTATTTCAAGTTGGGAATATCTGTATCGCGTCTGGAAATGTTTTAGAAGATTGCAC
>CABGHG010000017.1 GCA_902158735.1 Candidatus Methanolliviera sp. GoM_oil | reverse complement strand
GTGGCCGTCAGTTCGCCGGACACGTTAAACGCCTGTTGGAGAAGGAAGCTCTGGCTTTCTCATCTCATATTTAGATAATGAGAACGTGAAAGTGAAACTACCTCCGATGAATCAGGAATCAAACATAGAACCAGAAATAGGTTTTAATAAGTTTTGAAGAACGGCACTGGAGATATGGCACCTATCTGGAACAATTAAAAGGCTCTCAGATATCTCGAATGCCGCAGCCAAAGCCGCGGATAGGATGAGAACGTTGGTCTTCAGATGAGGGTTTCTCTTGCACAGATGGATATTTCATCTGAAAAGGAGAAGAACGTTGAGAAAGCCCTATCTTTTATAGAAAGATCCGAAGAAATAGGATGTGACGTCTGCGTTCTTCCGGAGTTATTCGCCACCGGTCTCGATGTAAGCAAAGCAGAGCGAATAGATGGTTATACGGTGGAGAAGATAAGAAAGAGCGCAAAGAAGGGGGTGATCTTCTCCTTCATAGAGACCGAAGGCGAGAATTTATATAATACGGCGGTCATAATAGATGAAGGTAAGGTTATTGGGAGATACAGAAAGGTGCATCTCTTTAAACCGATAGACGAAGAACTTTACTTCAATGCCGGATGTGAACCACTCATCTTTGATCTGAAGGGTTACCGATCTTCGATCGTTATATGTTACGATATAAGATTCCCTGAATTTATCACAACTCTCTCTTTGAAGGGCGTCCTCACGACTTCGTCGTGGGATCTCGAAAATCTTCGATTTTCAAAGACTTTGATTATTTTTGTCGTTGCAAATTTCCCAAAACCAAGATTAGACCATTGGATCACGCTTCTAAAGGCTAGGGCCATTGAGAACCAGATCTTTGTCGTCGCGTGCAATCGGGTTGGAAAAGACGAAAAAAACGAGTTTTTTGGGCATTCGCTCGTTGTCAATCCCTCTGGTGAGATAATCACAGAGGCTGGAGAGGAGGAAGAACTTTTAATCGTCGATATAGATCTCGAAGAAGTAAAAGAGGCGAGAAAAGCCTGTTTTTATTTAGAAGATAGGAGGAGAGAGTGTTACGATCGACCCTAAAATAAAAGATCAGAAAACTATTTCTATTAATCTCCCTTTCTTAGCATTATATGGTGGAAGTATTGGATGAAGAGTTCTGGGTCGGATTTCTCCAACAATACTGTGATAATGAGATACTTGAGGTGATAGAGAATTACAGCGGAGAGAATCACAGTCTACATATCAATTATGGGGATCTGATCCTAAAAAGTCCAGAGATGGCAGATAGGCTCATAGAAGAGCCTTCATACATTTTGGATGGGGTAAAAAAAGCTTTAATTGAGTATGTAGAAAATATCAAGGAGACGACCGGTTTAACGGATGAAGATATAGAGAGGTTAAATGTCCGGTTTATAGGACTCACAAAGAGGGTAAGAATAAGGAATCTTAGAAGTGGAGATATATCCAAGTTCATCTCGATTGAAGGCACGATAAAAAAAGCCACAGAGGTCAGGCCAAAGATCGTTGAAGCAGTCTTCAAATGCAAAGCTTGTGGATGGATATCTGATCCTATACCCCAGAGCGGAAAAAAATTTGTGGAGGTATATTATTGTAGAGATTGCGGAAAAAAGACACCGTTCGTTCTTCTTCACGAGAGATCAAAATTCGTAGATGCCCAAAAGATCAGGCTAGAAGAATATCCGGAGGGTTTGAGGGGGGGAGAACAGCCTCAGACGATAGATATAGATGTAGAAGACGATTTAGCAGGGAAGGTCATACCGGGGGAAAGGGTCATCGTTAATGGAATCCTCAGATCTTATCAGAGAGAGATGTATGGGATGAAGAGCCCTTTTTTTGACATCTTCTTGGATTGTAACTCTATAGAAATTCAAGAAAGAGAATTTGAGGATATAGAGATAAGCAAAGAGGAAGAGAAAGAGATCTTGAAGCTCTCAAATGACCCGGAGATATATGAAAAGATGATCCGGTCGGTGGCACCAACCATCTATGGGTATGAAGAGATCAAAGAGGCATTATTTCTGCAGCTCTTCTCCGGCGTTGCTAAACATCTTCCGGACGGCTCCAGGATCAGGGGGGATATTCATGTGCTCCTCGTCGGTGACCCGGGCGTCGCCAAGTCCCAGCTTCTGCGTTATATAATAAACTTGGCGCCGAGAGGTGTCTATACAAGTGGAAAGAGTTCTACATCGGCTGGCTTGACGGCCACCGCGGTAAAAGACGACTTTGGGGATGGAAGATGGACACTCGAGGCGGGCGCTTTGGTCTTGGCGGACAAGGGAATCGCTGCCGTCGATGAGATGGATAAGATGAAGAGCGACGAGAGAAGCTCTTTGCATGAGGCGATGGAGCAACAGACGATAAGCGTTGCCAAAGCGGGAATAACGGCCACCCTGAGAGCCAGATGTGCCCTTTTGGGTGCGGCAAACCCGAAAATGGGGCGGTTTGATTCGTATGAGCCTATAGCAAGCCAGATAAATATGCCACCGACGCTATTATCGAGATTCGATCTGATATTCATCATGGCAGATAAACCCAACGTTGAGAAAGATGCCGCAATGGCAGAGCACATATTAAAAGCTCACTACGCCGGAGAACTCAAAGAGAACAGAGAGAAGGTTCCTGGATCAACTATCGGCGAAGAAGAACTGAAGGAGAGCATGAAGGTTATAGAGCCGGAGATACGACCGGATATGTTGAGGAAGTACATAGCGTACAGCAAAAGGAATCTCTTTCCAATCATGTCAAAAGAGGCATTTGAAAAGATGAAGAATTTTTATACCACCCTAAGAGGGGGGGAAGATGACGAAGATCGCCCCGTTCCTATCACGGCGAGACAATTGGATGCATTGGTGAGACTGGGCGAGGCGAGCGCAAAGGTGAGACTTTCCAATGAGATAACGGAAGAAGATGTCGAGAGGGTTATCAGGATAGTGGAAGGTAGTTTGAGGCAGGTGGGAATCGATAGGGAGACGGGCAGACTCGACGTCGATATGGTGATGCTCGGGATACCAAAGAGCCAACATGATAGAATACGAAGGTTGAAGGATATAATAAGAGAACTTGCGAATATTCCTGAAAACAATAAAATGGCCCCAGAATACGATGTTTTAAATATGGTAGAAGAGGAGGGTATGGATAGAGATAGGGTTGAGAGGGATATATCTATGCTTAGGAGAGAAGGAGAGATAATGGAGGTACTTCCCGGATATTTGAAATTGGTCTAAAAGAAGAGCTCCGCTCTTTCATCTTGGGGTCCGACCTTCGGTCGGACTTTAAAAACAAAACTTTAAAAACAAAGACTGAAAAACAAAAAAAATGAAACTGGAAACTGAGATCGTTCTCCTCCTCCTTACATCGCTTCTATCTTTATCTGCAATCTACGTCACATTCGAAGATCATTGTGATATATCGTTCGGGGGGAAAGTCCTAGCGATGCATGATCTCGAAGAAGGGGGATGTCTCTTATATCTTCGAACGGGAGAGTCTATAGAAAAAATATTTATTCCCCCAAATTTACTGGATGATATGGAAAGTTTGGATCTCGGGTGCGAGATCATCGTCGATGGAAGTATCGTTAATTTTAGAGGGGAAAGAGAGATATTGGCAATCAATATATCTCAAGTATGATCCTTTGAGCACAAAGATTTTATGCAGGTCGATATACTGTATGATAGAAGTTGGGCTCGTGGTCTAGGGGTATGACGTCGCCTTGACATGGCGGAGGTCCGGAGTTCAAATCTCCGCGAGCCCATTATGCCCTGGTAGCTCAGTTGGGAGAGCGCCAGACTGAAGATCTGGATGTCCCCGGTTCAAGTCCGGGTCAGGGCACTTTTTTTTATCCCCCTTTGAATGTCCATAAGTAGGATTATCCCCCTATAGAAAAATATATATCTAATAATTGCTATAAGCAAACAAGCAACTATAAGGGGGGATGGAAACGGCATCTGGAATGGAATCTTTTGTGAAAGAGGCGCTTAAACACAGTAATTTGAGAGATGACAGATTAGAGATAAAAGAAGATAAAACGATAGAAGAATCGTTTAGATTGCCACGAATCGTCGTCGTCGGTTGTGGAGGCGCCGGAAATAATACGATAAACAGGCTATGCAATATTGGGATAGCGGGGGCAGATACGATAGCGGTGAACACAGATGGGGTCCATCTGAGCGCTATAACGGCGGGAAAAAAGATATTGATTGGCAAGACACTCACGAAAGGACTCGGTGCAGGAGGATTTCCCGAAGTCGGGGAGAGGGCCGCCGAGTTATCGAGAGATGAGTTCGAAGAGATCTTCGAAGACGCGGACCTGGTCTTCATAACTGCTGGAATGGGGGGCGGAACCGGCACCGGGGCAGCTCCAATAATTGCGGAGGCTGCAAAGAGTAAAGGAGCTATCGTTGTGGGGATGGTCTCAACACCATTCAGGGTCGAGCGATCAAGGGTATCCACGGCAGAGGATGGGGTAGAATGGCTCAGGCGTAAGGCAGATACCGTCATCGTCTTGGATAACAACAAGCTCCTCGATTATGTGCCCAATCTTCCAATAGAACAATCCTTTGGTGTGATGGATCAACTCATTGCAGAGACGATAAAGGGGCTAACAGAGACAATCACGCAGCCTTCTCTCATAAATTTAGATTATGCAGATGTTAAAACGATAATGAACTGCGGTGGGTTGGCGGTAATGCTCGTAGGAGAGATGGATGGACAGGAGAGGTCCGAAGATGCTATTAGGCGCGTCTTATCTCACCCCTTGCTCGACGTGGATTATTCGGGAGCGACAGGTTGTCTATTGCACATAACGGGCGGAGGAGATTTGACTTTGAGAGATGCTGAAGCGATGGCTGAAGCGATAACATACGAGATTGCCACGGGCGCAAATGTCATATGGGGGGCAAGAATTAGGGAAGACTTTGAGGGAAAGGCAAGAATACTGGCAATAATGACAGGCGTGCACTCGGAGCAAGTTTTGGGGCCGGATGTTGGGAGAAACAGAAGTAAACTTGACGCGATGATAGGAAGAACGGGGGGGAGAGGAAAAGTTCCAAAGAGGGACGATTTTATCATAGATAGGGTTATTTAATCCTTTTCTCTTTTTATTACTGATATAGATCGTTGCGGGTCTTGACATATTTGCGATGATCACCGAGTCGATATATAGAGGCGATAGAAGTTGGTTCAACACAGAAGATTTTATCATAACTATGGATAACATGGATAACTATACGACACAGACTGCGTTTTGCAACTGTAAAGATCCTGAGATAAAAGGATTGGCAGACGAACTCAGAGAAAAAAGTTCTGACGATAGGGAATTCATCGTTAACGCCTTTTATTATGTGAGGGACGAGATAAAATATTTCTTCGAGCCCTTCATGAAGGCATCCGAGACGCTTAATACAAAGAGGGGCAATTGCTTTAATAAAGCAAATTTACTCGTCGCTTTACTTAGAAATGAAGGCATCCCTGGAAGATTTGCGTTTAAATGGATATCTGGAGATTGTTTCATCGACGTACCGATCATAAATACGAAGAGCAGATTCATGCATAAGATAAAGCATGGTATCTGCGAGGTATATGCAAACGGAGAATGGTTGGAGGCAGACTGCAGTAGGGATAAATATTTGAGCCCGGAAAGAACAATGGATTTCGATGGTAAGAAGAGCACAAAAGAGCATCCATATTTTTTAGAAAAATGCGGATATTCTGATGATCTAACAGATGCAGTAAGAGAACAGGAGAAGCTTGGAGGTAAATTTGGAGAGGCAAAACAGACATTCAATATCCTGATAAATACAAATATAGACGATTTGAGATGCAAAAGATCCGGTGTAAGAATGTTCAATGATGAAGCTATTGAAAATATGTCTAAAAGGTGCCATAAACTGATAGATTCCCTATTAGAGATAAGGCATAGAGGCGACGCAAAGATGGCGTTAAGATCCATAGAATACTATACAAAGCTCTACAATTACGACGTAGAAGTCATCGATGGGAAGGATAGGTATTGCAAGTTCATGCTCTCTTTTCCTGAGGGTGTCTTGAGATCGACACGTCTGTGCCTATATAATTTTCTTTTAGGTATGGTACACGGGATCAATCCAGATATGACAGTCGATGGGAGAGAAGAGGATGGTAAATGGCGTGTAGAGATGGTGGATAGAAGTAGTAACTCCGGTCATATACTTTCGAAGATGGAACTGATGGCAAAATTTTTATGAATACAAAGACGCGGGAATATACAAAAGAGAAGATAATTGAAGGTGTCAAACTCGGAATTACGGGCGTTAATGGGTTGATGGCCGAGGGGCGCGGAGAGATATTCGATCTTTTAGTAGGGGAGGACATTTCTCCCCCAACGATGAAAAGCATAAAGGCTGCAGTAGCGTCGTTAATTCTATCAGAACACCCGGTAATATCTGTTAATGGAAATACTGCTGCTATTCTTCCTAAAGATCTTGTGTTGCTCAGTAAAGAGCTAAATGTTCCCCTCGAAGTCAATCTCTTCTACAGGACAGAAGAAAGAGTTGGAAGAATCGTGGAACATCTCAAAAAAAATGGGGCTTTGGTCGTTCTCGGTGAAAGAAAGAAGAGTATCAGATTGAAAGAGATAGATCACGCGAGGGGGATCGTCGATGAGCGGGGAATTTATGGGGCAGACACCGTTCTTTTAGCTCTCGAAGACGGAGATAGAACTAAGAAACTTAAGGATATGGGAAAGACTACCATCGCCATCGAACTGAATCCCTTCTCGAGGACGGCAAGAGACGCCTCCATCACGATCATCGGCAATGTCGTTAGCGTGATTCCAGAGATGACGAGATGCGCCAGAGTGATGAAAAGAACGGAAAGAGGGGAGTTGGAAAGATTGGTAGAAGAATTTAAGAACGAAGGGACACTCCACGATCAGATGAGAACTATGGCAAAAAATATGAGGGATCTCATTACTTTTAACCTTAATCCCGGAAAGGAATTTCTATCTTGAGGAAATCTTCCGCTATCATTGCATAATCAAACTCTTTTATCTCATCTTTCAATTTTTTTATATTATCAGAATATCTGGGGCTTATGTGGGTCAAGATGAGCCTCTTTACACCTGCGCTCCTCGCAAGCTCTGCACTCTCCCTCACTGTGGAGTGCTTCGTATCCATTGCCCAGTCTTTTAAATCGCTCTCCATAGTTCCATCGGCGATGAGCAGATCCGCCCCCTTTGAAGCATTGAGCAATGATTCGCACGGTCTGGTATCTCCAGAATAGACGATCTTTCTCCCTGATCTCTTCGGTCCAATGACCATCTCCGGTGTTATGGTCTTTCCATCAAGTTCCACCTGCAATCCTGAGCAGAGTTTAGCGAAGGAAGGACCCGGTTTAAGCCCCAAAGAGGTCGCCTTCTCCACGTTAAACCTTCCTAACCTATCATTCTCTTGAAAAATATATCCAAGACTTGGAACGTTGTGATCGGTCTTGAATGCCGTTATGCGGTAATTATCTCCATCTATAAAGTCCCCATCTTTTAATTCCTTTCCGATTATATTAAAACGGAATTTACAATATCCCATACTCTTTATCAGTTCGACGAACCTCTCCGTATATAGAGGCCCATATATAGCCAGGTCTTCAACTCTCCCGTTGAAGTTCATCGTCTGGATGAGACCGGGCAAGCCGATGAAGTGATCTGCGTGGAAGTGGGATATGAATATCCTCTTCAAGTTCTTCGTACCCGTCTTCGCGATCATCATCTGCCGCTGCGTCCCCTCACCGCAATCAAACAATATCTTCTCTCCCTCATACCTCAACATGACTGATGAGGTGTTTCTGCTCGGCGTGGGGACTGTCCCACCCGTCCCAAGAAAGATGGTCTCTAATCTCATGATAAAACCAGAATTTTTCTCGTCAGACTTCTATGCACCCGCTGATCATATCTCTCGATCGATCTGAATCCAATAATCTCCGCGATCTCTGATAAATCTTCCCTCGCGACAACGACACACCGCTTCTTAAAAATTCTGAATATCTCTTCCATCGATCTGTAGTATAACTCCCTTGCACTCTTTCCTATTATAGGCGAGGACTGTCCATAAGGCATATCTACTACGATCCCGTCCATCGATCGATCCTTAAAGCACAAATTCCTTGAATCTCCCACCATAAGATTATATCCCTTAAACGCTGAAAATCGGAGATTTTTAAATGCCCCCTCAACCATCCTCCCCCGCACATCGACGCCGAAGACCTCGAGACCTCTCGAGACCCCCTCGATCAAGATTCCCCCTGAACCGCACATTGGATCCAAAAGTCTCTCTCCTTTCTTTAAACCGCAAAGATTTACGAGAACTCGAGCTAGTTTTGGATTCAGAACCCCGGGATAGAAGAACGGCATCTCCATCGGATTCCTTCTCAAAAATTTTTTATCGCAATCACAGATCTTTCTCGCGATGAATGCCCTCTCCCCACAAATTATGATCTTTATCTCGATCTTTGGCTCTCTCAGGTCTATCTTGAATCCCTTTTGATAAAAAATTTCTCCCACCGCACGCTCCACTTCTCCACTTCTAATCTTACAATCTTTTACTTTCCTGCACCTGACAGAGAGCGGTCTTTTCTCTATACTTATCTTCTTCGCTGATTCAATTATATCTTCCTTGATGTCATCGGATTCGCCCAATATCTCTGAAACACAATGAGTCATCGCCAGTAATCTCAAATCTTCAACTTTTGGGTCCCTGTCGCCCCCCTCATCTAAATCCATGCTAACCTCCAATCCCAAGATCATTCCGAGATCAAAGAGTACCTTATAATCATGGAAGAGCGAGAATACCTCGGCCTTGGCGAGTTTGGTATCTTCTCCTGAAAGCTCAAATATCAATCTCATCTATATCCTTAAAAATCTTCGATTTTTGGGATCCCACGCCGAAGGCGTCAGGACACTCATTTTGGAACTCTGTGGAACTCTGTGGAACTCTGTGGAAATCTGTGGAGATCTGGAAGATCACCCACTGCTACTTAAAGTTTTATTCTGGTGATATCTATATATTCAATCGCGTCTCCCACCCCGGCAAATATCATCCTCTTCTTTACGCTGTTAGCCAATCTAACGGCTCTCGATATATCGGGTATCTTAAATACATGATCGATGGGAAAGACGTGCACCAAATATCTTGAGTGGGGGAATGCCATTAGATCCATCTTTTCGTATATCCTAAAGTGTGAGCCAAATTTAAATCCAGTCTTGACGATCAATCCTGTCTCCCTGAGATCTCTATAAACCCCATAAATCATCGAGAAATTCTCCATGGTGTCACTGCAATGAGCAAAAAAATCATCTATGCTGATCTCTTCTCCGCCTTTAACTATTCTAATAGTATTTTTTTCCAGAAGGTAGGCAGATTCTATCAAAGATAGTTGCAAAATGCCTCCAAAAGGTTTTCCATAAAATCCCCCTTCAAAGAGATCGTTCAAAGCCCTTTCCGGAGAATCCCATAAAAAAACGTTATCTTTGACGAGATGTGCTATATATTTAGTCTCAGATACCTTTCTTTCGCCCGGCTTAAAGATCGCCTCTTTGACGCTGTAATATGTCATTCCTCCCTCTTCATCGACCACGGCGAGAATCATCGTTTTTCTGATATTATTGATCATCTTTACCTTTTGCAGAATATATTTCATAGGCAAAGGTTCCCTTTCAGAGATGGCATAGACGTAACGCGTCGCCGCCCCCTCCCCAGGCTTTTTTCCTCTGGGATATAGTCTAAAATCTGCCAAACCATGTTTTACGTGGTAACCCCTCTCTCTCAGGTCTCTATAAACGATACACTTTATCTCGAACCTCGGGTCTAACCTCGAACCGATCTCGAAAAATTTCTCCAGATTTATTTTTCTTCCATCATCGGAAAAAAGTTCTATCTTGTCTCTCTCCAGTAAAAAGACTGTCTCAACTAACGACAAATCTTCAAGTTCATCTTCGACCTTAACCTTTCCGTCTTCCTTAATTATAGCTTTCATCACCAATCCAGATTTATGTTATACGATGGACTATAGTATATTATTTCTTATATATTATTATCCCCGACTACGAGCATGATTAAAAGGCACTCATCACCTGTATCTAATGGAACCTTCAACAGAGTTACGCGCATCTCATTCCCTAATTCCTTAGCAATTTTCTTCTCCAAACTGTCAACTCTATCACTACTTAACTTACTACTTGTCAGAGGATCCATCTTCTTTGTCTTATCATTAATACCAAAAAAATATATTTTGAATGTATGATAACTAATCTTGCTCTTTACATCTTCTGAGATACGTTTTGATACATCTTCATCTTTGCCTATTAAATAGTCCCTTGACTTGAATTCAATAACATCTGTTTCATTATGAAGGACAATATCTGATTTGTGAATGCCTTCCCCAAGTTCATTCGCAAATTTTGTGAAAAGATAGGATATTGGTTTCTTTTCATTACTCTTACTCAATAATAGGACTATCGAATAGTATAGCGCTCTCTTGAGAGTATCATCTAAAATATTAGTTTTCTGAGAGAACTCTAACAGATTTGTGATGATTGTGTTGCTCTCAATTTTATTGAATATCTCCAATGATCCTATCTTGAAAGGCCCATAGGATTGCGGATACATTTCCATTCCAGCATGAAAAACTCGAGTACGTGTTTCGTTTAGAAAATTTGTGAATAGGTGGTTAAAATAACTCTCTCGCATTTCTATTATTGCACTTGAAGCCGATTTCCCAGCGAATAATATCTCAAAATTGGGATTTCTCTTCCTCACTTTGACCTGCTCTCCATTTGATGAAACTGTTACAAGCCTATCAAAATCATCAATGTGTTTTTGCAGCATGGGATCAAGAGATCCTGCTATTTTTCTGTACGCTTCTTGATAATAGGAAAGTTCATATTTCCTTGCCAGGTAGTCTTGAAGAAAGTCCTCAATAGATTTGTATCTCTTTTTTCCTCTTCTTATCTGATTTACTCGCAGTTTTTCTATAGGTTTTGAGAATATCAACTGATTTTTTTCGACTTTGAATGGACTTGTCCTCTTAAGCAACTTCTCTTCCACTTCATCCTCGCTCAACTCAAGTGCACAATCTATGCCATCAATATCTACGTATATTCTGTTTTTTCCTCCAAGGTAAAAGAATGCCTCCCTCTCCGGCATGCCTAACCAACGCGTGAAAAACTCTGAAGGAGAATGTTCGTAGTATGCCACAGTTGTTATCCCTTTCTTTTTCTGAAAAAGAACAAAATGCTCCACATTATCCTTATCAAGCATCCTGTTAACCCCTTCCCAAGCGGGGGTGATTGTCTGTTCCCCTATACTACTGTGACAAAGAAGAAGAGATCCTTCGGAGACTATGGCGAAGGCAAACTTGCCCTTCTCTCTCATACGAGTCATCATTGAATCCGTAAAATCGTTCAATAAATATTCGGCTTCTTTACTCTTTGAACAATCACCTAAAATCTCATATACCCACTCCTTACAATTATCCCTGAGCTCAAACTCTTCAAGGCTTCTCTGTTTTCCGATCTCTTTCAAAGATGTAATTGCAGTAGAAACTCTCTCCTTGTCCACCTGCCTATTAAGAAGATCACTCTTCACTTTTTCGCCTTTGACTTGTTTTGAGTATAGGTACATCGGATTTGTAGGATTGTTTATAGTTTCATCCATAGAATCATCCCGTTAGGATTATTTGAACCATTAACGCCCAGCCATCTCTTTTGCAGCCCACGGAGATAGATCTTCCATACATCAGCAAATAAATTGCTTTTATAATTTAAAGATATCCATGTTCGCAAACACGTTAGTCGTAGTGAGGAATTTTAAAAAGGAGATAAACGAAACAAATTTATCGTATACAAATTAACCTTTATCAAGATGAGAAGAGTCGAATTCTTAAGTGAAGATAAGAAACTGGTAGGAGTCTTTCACCCGGCAGGGAAGAGAGAAAGTGCATGCGTCATCACGTGCCACGGACTCGATAGCTATAAAGATAGCGAAAAGTATATTGAGATAGCGAAAAGGTTCTCAAGCGATTTTTCGGTATTCAGGTTCGATTTCAGGGGGTGTGGAGAGAGTGAAGGGGATAAGATCAAAGATCTTTCTAATAGGATTGAGGACTTGAGGGCGGCGATAAACCTCATCAAGAACCAGTCATCCGTCGATGCCAATAGGATCGGTCTCTTTGGCAGCAGCATGGGTGGATATCTATCAATCCTGATTGCGGCGGAGGAAGAAGTAGAAGCGATAGTCACATGGTCGGCACCTTACCGCTTGGCAATGCGAGACCTTAGAAGTGATGCAAGGGACGTCATACAGGATATTAACTGCCCAATCATGATAATCCACGGTGATAAAGACGAGATTGTCCCGGTCTCACATGCAAGAGAACTATATGATCGTGCAGATGAGCCAAAAGAGTTGAAGATCATCGATGGAGCAGATCATAGGTTTATGGATTTGAGTTTAAGAGATAAAGCGATCGATATAAGTTTAGAATGGTTTAAAAGATATCTGTGAATCTTTAAAAATTTGCCTTAATCGGATCCTCTTTCATAATCTCACGCAAGAGGGCCGTGGCATAACTTCCCTTCAAGAGTGGAAATTTAAGATTCAATCCGTCTTCGACTGCCTTGCAGGATATCTCTGTCTGTCTTTGAAGATCTTCGATTTTCAAAGAGATCGATATAGGTCTCCTAATGCCCTTTGAAGATAATTCCGGAAACTCTTCTATCTTGAAGGTCTCTCTATCTATCTCAAATGAGTCCGAAACCTCCAACTCAAGATCGTTTAACTTGCTCTCGTACCCGATCAAGGG
This sequence comes from Candidatus Methanolliviera sp. GoM_oil, assembly GCA_902158735.1. GTDB lineage: Archaea > Halobacteriota > Methanoliparia > Methanoliparales > Methanoliparaceae > Methanolliviera. Next base: position 6,346 of record CABGHG010000017.1, on the reverse strand, counting down.
AGCGGTTATAAAAGCCCTTCTCTTCTCGATCAGACTCTCGTAAAGTTTTATTCTTTTTCTGTCTGCCCTCTCGATATTTTTGTTCCCCTTAAAAGAGATGTAATCTCCATCCATACATTGATCAAATAACCCCCTCTTTATACGTTCACTCAAGATCTCATTGAATATGCGAGATTGATACGCATGTACGAATAGCGTTCTAACACCTAGTTGGATGCTCTTCAATGCTCCGATGTAATCTTCTGGACATTTTACGAGATGATTTAACAGTGCAAGCTCGTATCTGAGATGTTTTGGAAAGATCTTCAATGCTCTCTTAAAGTCTTCCTCTTTGGCACATTCTCTTGCTTCCCTCGTCTCTTCCGATTCGTATTTGGAGGTGTATGACAAATATGTCAAGACAGCGCCTTTGAAGTCTCTTTTAACTATTCTCTCTCCGACTTTATGCGTTATCGGTCTCAAACTGCCAAATCTCTGCATCCCAAAGAAGTTTGGAAATCCTCCCTTCTCCTTCGCCTCTCTGATCGTATCATCAACACGGTCCACCACTTTTCCTATAGAGGGGACATCTCTTATCATCAGATCAAAATAGTTTCCATAATGGTCTCCAAGGTGTATATTTTTATTGGAATAACCTAAAAATCTGATGCTAACATCTTTTATATTGATCCTTTCCAACTCATCTCTCTTGATGCCCCAAATGCTCATCTTTTGCGTCGAGACGGCGTCTTTATCTTTTGTCCCAGAATAGCCTATCCGTTTCTTACCAATTCCCAATATCCTCGATAACTCTTTAATTAATTTGTGGGTATCCCATCTAGTTTTTTCAACTTCCATAATCGCATACTTTCCCGAATCACAAAATTCGAGATCATACATCTCTCTAACGACAAAATCTTCTGGTCTTACCTTTATCTTTCCTCCAATACCAGCAGTCTCGGTCAGATAACATTCCATCCCGACCTCTTTCTCCACATCGAAAGGCGTATTCAAAAATCTTTTTGAGCATGTCATAGCATCTTTAGATGCCCTGTGATTCCATCTATCCTATCCTCTCTCTCCGGTCCGATACCCAACGTTGTGATTGTACCAGGTGGAATATGGGTCAGTCCTGCATCTTTTATGAGGGAATAAGGCAACTTGCTCTTACTCACTTTTTTCTCCATATCTATGAGCTCGTTTAATGAAGAGACTTTGAGAACCACCTTCTTCTGCCCGCATTTGAACCACTTCCTTCTCACCAAAATATTGGCATTCAAAAATGCAGAAAGAGACGCATGGGCAACCTGGGCGGCAAGTTTGCCCTTGGACAATTTCAAATCGCTCCTCACGACGATGCACTGCTTATAATACTTCATCCCCCAACTGCCCGCGTCTTTATATGAAAATCCTTGATCTCATCGTACCTTATTCCCTTTCATGCCCTTCTATCCCTCGCCTTTCTTCTCAATTTAGAATAACCGCATTTTCTGCACTTTGTGGCCCTTATAGGGTTCCTAGCATTGCATTGCATACAGATCTTCATATCGAAAAGTCTCTTATCCGCCTCTGGAAATCTTACCATCTTAACCCCCCTTTTCGTTCTCCATTTTATTTGCAGTATAAAATCTTTTTGTATGAAGAATATTGGTGTCCGAATGAGGAGTATGGATTGGTTTTATGTTTATGAAAAACTGAAAAATACCATCGTACAATGGAACTGGAAGAAGATCAGAGAGATGCATTCAAGATCATTGGATTTTATACAGGTATGGTATAATTTTGTGAAGTCGCAAATCTTTGATTTAAGAAGCCACACAGATCTCTTAGGATAGAATATAAATACTGGAAGACGCAAATGGAGAGAGAGAACACCTGCAATGGCAGAAGGACTTACCAGATCATATATGGTCGATAGAAGAGCTATTCACATTTAGAGTGCCTGTTCAATGAGCGGCATACACTACCAAATATTTTTGGCTCGGGGAATTCAAAGCGCATATATCAAAAAAGTCAACTGGGGGAAATTATAAGACATAGTTACTACCTTATCCCCCTCTCTTGCCCCTAAATCTAGTAAACGGTTCGCCAGTCTATTAACCTTCTCATTGAATTCATTTTTATTGGCATGTTTATCTCACTTCCTCTTTTAGTCCTAATCTACCTTCACTCCTTCTTCTCTTAGTTTTTCTTTAATATTTGCCCTCAAGACAGCTTTCTGCACTTTTTGGGCAGGGTTCCTTGGGAGATGGTCCATAACCTCTAATCTCTGAGGCAGTTTAAATACAGCTACATCTTTTTCTTTCACAAAGTTAACTACTTCCTCTAAAGTAATTGTCTCTCCTTGTTTAGGAACAATACATGCACAAGTCTTTTCACCTAATCGAGGATCAGGATAACCAACTACTGCCACCTCCAGTACCTTGGGATGATATTGTAGTATATCCTCTATCTCTTCTGGGCTAATATTTTGCCCGCCCCTGATGATGATATCCTTTTTCCTGGTATAAAATGTTAACAGGTTATCCTTCTCTATCCTAAAAAAATCGCCAGTGCGGAAAAATTCACCTTTCCATGACTTTGCAGTCATCACTGGATTTTTAAAATAACAAGGTATTGTAAATGGACATTTATATATAAGCTCCCCTATTTTCCCTACTTCGGTAACTTCTTCATCAGTATCAGGATCGATTATCTTGGTCTCTATATATTCTGTACCAAAGGTGTGCCACGTTACACCCTTCTTCCCGAATTGCGGAAATGTTAGCACCCTGAGATACGGATCTGGCACATCAAGCGGCCCAGAGGGGAAGCCAGTCGCTTCATTTTGCCCCCAGAAATTTATCATCTCTACTCCATACTTTTCTTTATAAGTCTTAACAACATAACCTGGAGCAGGTGCAGAGCCTGTCATCATGAGTCTTAAAGAGCTTAGATCATATTTATCTATATTTGGATTATTCAGCATCATGAGGTGCATCGCCGGGGATCCTCCACTATAAGTAACTTTTTCATCTTGAAGTTGCTGAAAAAATGTTTCCATATCAAATGGATGATGCAGAATGTAAGTCCCCCCAACAAGAAATACTGGCGTCGTGAATACGGATGTGGAGGATAAATATTGCAGTGGGAATGGACAAAGAATAACATCGTCTGGTGTCATCTGTGCAGCAGAGCCACATAATTTCCCCATACCGATAAAGCTGTTGTGACTCCTGGGGCATCCTTTCGGCTCCGCTTCGGTACCAGACGTCCAAGTAATGCTGATGATCTCATTAGCATCGTTTTTTATTTCATTTAACCTTCCTTCCTCTATACTCCCAGAAAACATCATCTCTCGTAAGTCTGGTATAGAAATGATATGTTTGAGATGAGGAAACTCTGACTGCAGCCTTTTTGCCATATCTAAATGATCAAAGCCGTGAAAGTTGATAGGGGTAATAAATGCCGTTGCCTCTGTTAATTTCAAAATATGGCTTAATTCATGCGTCCTAAATTGGACAATAACGTGGGAACTCATCGCACCAATTCTCCAAAGTGCGAAGGCAGCGATGACATGCTCCGCAATATTAGGTAGTTGTATGATGACTATATCATCCTTTTTGATGCCCATTTCAAGAAAGTTCGATGCCAACGTATCTATAGTTTTATCAAATTCTTTATATGTAAATCTCTCTGGCTTTAATCCCACCAAACTATCTTTATTTAGGGGATCTACCAAGGCAACTTTCTCTGGATATCTTTTTACGGTTTCCTTTAAGAGATCGTTCATTGTCTCCTCAACAAACGCACCATTGTCGGTATATTCTTTAATCCTTTCATCGGTCTCTAAAATCATGATTGGTATAGTGGTATTTACAGTATTTAACTCTGCCGGTTAACTCTTCTCTTTAACATAAAAATTTTTAAAACTGTACGTCCGATCGGTTTTAGGGGATGGAGGTGTGCGTCGGGAAGAGAAGACGAGATATCTCAAAACAGTTTGCTCAAAAATCGAAGCTTTTTGGAGACATCAAACTATTCAAAAAGATAGACGTGGAGGGAATTGCAGAGAAGATAGGGGATAGAAGAATTCTCAAAGAAATTAAATCTGGGAGAAGATCTATTGATCATACTCTGGCACGTCATAGGGGATTGCGTAACCTTAACGGAACTCTGTGATTCGCTGAAAGGGATCCTACCAGAGAGATACCATCTGATCGCATATCCCCTGATCGCATTACCAAAGACATTCTACAAGATGAGCATCTTGAAGGATAATCTTTTTATATAGAGATGGGACGAGATAACATAGATTAAAATGCCTTTTTTACGGGTGAGAGATCGGAAAATTTCTTACCGTTCTGATGGAGAGGGGAAAAATGTCGTATTCATTCACGGGTCAGGCGAGAGTAAAAATTCTTGGATCGCACAGAAAGAGTTAAAAGACACATTCAGAATAATATCTTTTGATTTAACGGGGCACGGAGAATCGAGCAAGAGCGTTCCTACGATGGATATCTATATAGAAGATCTAAATGCGATCATCGAAGAAATTTGTGATTCTAAGCCTTCCATCGCTGGGCACTCACTGGGTGGAGCAATTGCTCAAAGATACGCCCTCAAAGACGGAGAGAATATTGAAAAATTGATATTGGTCTCGACCGGGGCAAGATTGAGAGTGGCATCCATCATCTTTGATATGATCGAGAATAACTTTGACGGAGTTCCAGATATGATGGAAGAGATGCTATTCGTTGAAAAACCTCCACGCCCCACTATAAGTAAGATAAAAGAAGAGATTAGAGAATGTGGAAGAGAAATTCTTAACAGAGATTTTGAGATATGCAATAAATTTGACCTTATGGGGGAAGTCAATAAGATAAATAATGAGACCTTAGTGATCTGTGGAAGTGAAGATGTGCTGACCCCAAAGAAGTATTCCACCTATCTGGGGAAGCATATAAAAAATTCGAGCTTGTCTATAATAGAGGGAGCGGGGCATACGGTGATGCTCGAGAAACCCGATGAATTTAACGCCTTGGTGGAAAGGTTTTTGGAAGGTGAATAAGTTTGTTTGAATCTTCATCATCCTAAATGCTTTTTTCATCTTATAGTATCTCTATACAATTTTTCCAGATCTTTATTAATACTTCCATCCGGCAACATCAAATCTGAATGTAATTCTCCTCGCTCTTCCATCTTATATCTTACACAACTCTCCCAATCTCCCTTACAATAAAGTTCTATCCATTCTTCATTTAGTTTTCCTTCTTCATGAAATCTTTTCATTGGGCATGCAGGATACCATTTACAATCTGTAAGAAGAACTTTTAGCTTACAGTAATTTTTTACCATCCCTTCTTTAATGATAGGCTTATAAAGAACAGCTGCAGGATGTGGTAAAGGAAATATCTTTCTATGATCGGCAAAAAGAATCTTACCAAAAACCTTGTAAAAATCTATTTTAGATGGAGGTAATGCAATAGAGTATTTCTCAAAGATGTATTTAGTTGCATAATAACCCAAAGGAGCTAATATTTTTGGATCTATCAGTTCTATCTCCTTATCTAAATACATACTGCAAATTTCAACTTCATCCTGTTTTGGTCTCCTATACTTTGGAAGCATACATTTAATCAGATTTGTCATGTAAATATCTTCTCTTGCAATATGACTCATCTCTAACAATTCATCCAACACCTTTCCCGAAGGACCAATGAACATTTTTCCTTCTATATCTTCATTCTCTCCGGGAGCTTGAGCAATTAGCATGAGTTTGGAATTTAGATTCCCTTCTCCACAAATAGCATTCATTCTCGTTTTAGATAATCTGCATCTGTTACATCTTCTTATCTCATCATTTAAATCTTCAACTCTCATGATACCCCTCAATCCAGGCTATTTTCAACATTTTAGTGATAGAAACACTTTTGTATAATATTTTCGCCATAGATTAATTTTATGAAGTATTATACCGTTGTGGTAGATCACAGTACAAAAAGTTAGATAAAAAAATATGGAACAGATACTGCCGCTATGGCTATATTTAGAGATAGAAAAAGAAGAAGAGAAGAAGCGGAAGGAAAAGAAGAAGCGAGACGAAGAGGATTAGAAAGGTTATTAAATATGCAAGAAGAGTTTGTCTTAACCTTTTGACTGATCTTCTCCTCCCTTTAGTTTCCTTCGGGGAAAGTTTTCTTCGCTCTGATATTTGGCAATTAATTATCCCCTCTCAATGAGCATCGCCATTCCCTGTCCTCCTCCAATGCAGAGGGTTGCAAGCCCGGTCTTTTTATCTTCGTGGATTAACTCGTTTATCAATGTCACAATCAGTCTTGCACCTGTGCAACCGATTGGATGACCAAGCGAGATCCCGCTGCCGTTT
>CABGHG010000016.1 GCA_902158735.1 Candidatus Methanolliviera sp. GoM_oil | reverse complement strand
ATCTTGACGAGCTCATTGACCTTTTCATCTGGCAAGACCATTATCATCATCCTCTTTGGAATATATCGCATACCGCTTTCTTTCTCATCCTCCGGGCTGATAGTGGCAGGAGGAGATATATGCAGCCCCTTCTGTTTACCTCTTCCGAAGACCACCTTCACTGTGACCGATGGGAAGCCCATATCCGCAAGCGCCCTCTTCGTTTTCTGAACGGCATTCATCCTTATTATTGCAATCACTTCCTTCATCGATCTCAAACTCCCCGTCTGCCTGTTCTAATCGTGTATGCCTTCTCAACTTCTGTCACGAATATCTTTCCGTCTCCGAAACTTCCTGTCCTCGCACTCTCTCGAATCGTCTTTATTGCATCTTCACAATCCCCATCATCAACCACGAGCATCAACATCACCTTAGCAAGCTCATCGTATCTCGTGGGCCCAATCTGAATCCCCTTCTGCTTTCCTCTACCGAAGACGTCGATCTTCGTAAGCGCGATGAAACCTTCTTTCTCCAAACTATCGACGACCTCCTCCACCTTCTCCGGCCTGACGATCGCCCTCACCATCTTCATTCCATCGCTCCAAAGTCAATCATCAACTTTTCAAGCTCTTCATATTCAATAGGAGTTGGAATAGTAAAATCATCGTTCTCGATGATGTTCTTGGCAAACTTGGAATATTCCTTCGCTTGATTCGACTCCGGATCGTATTCGACGACCGTCTTCTTGTTTATCTCCGCCCGCTGAACAATCTGATCTCTCGGGATAAAATAGACAAGATGTGTTCCTATAGCATTCGAGAATGCTTCTAAAAGTTCAAGTTCTTTCTCCACGTTTCTCGAGTTGCATATCACACCGCCAAGACGGATTCCGCCGCGCTCTGCAAACTTGGTGATTGCTTTGGCGATATTATTTGCAGCGTAGAGTGCCATCATCTCGCCAGACGCCACAAGGTATATCTCCTTTGCCTTCCCCTGTCGCATCGGCATCGCAAATCCACCACAGACGACGTCTCCCAAGACGTCATAAAATACGAAGTCCAGATCGTCTGTATATGCTCCATTCTCTTCCAAGAGATTTATCGCTGTGATAATCCCTCTGCCAGCACAGCCGACGCCCGGTTCTGGCCCTCCAGCTTCTACGCACTTTATTCCACCGAATCCAATCTCCATTACATCTTCGAGCTTCACGTTCTCTGCTCCATCTTCCCTCAATGTGTCGAGCACCGTTCGCTGCCTCTTTCCACCCATCAACATCCTCGTCGAATCCGCCTTCGGGTCGCATCCGATCTGCAGTATATGCTTGCCCATCGTTGAAAGCGCCGCAGTCAAGTTCTGTGTGGTCGTCGATTTGCCTATTCCACCCTTTCCATATATCGCTATACGTCTCATATCTTCTCTCATATATCCGCCTTCCTCTTCATTCCCTCCACTAATTTCTCCTCATTCACTTCCCTCTGCCATTTTTTCACCACTTCTTCTCTGGCACCTCTATTCCATTGATAGATCGATCCCCATATAAATATATTTGAGAAGTTCTCATAAAATTTATGAGCGCTTCATAAGATATTCTCTCAATTGAGATATCGAATCCAAGATCATATCTGGCTTGATTTTGGACTTTTTCAATAAGTCATCCCTATATTTTCCAGTTTTAACCAGTATTCCTTTCATTCCAAGATTTTTTCCACCAGCGATATCACTGAAGAGATCGTCTCCGATTATCGCACATTCTTCCGCCTTCATTCCCAAATCCTCGAGCGCACGCCTGAAAAATTCTTCTGAGGGTTTCCCCGTAACTGTCGCACGTTTATCCGTTGCAAACTCGATCGCGGCTACGAAAGGCCCTGCTCCCATGACCAACCCATCGGAACTCATCCAGTATTGGTCTTTCTCCATTGATACGAGCTTTGCACCGCCCAGAACGAATCTAAACGCTTTATTTAATTTTAAATACGTGAAATCTTCACCAGCATCTCCAATAACGACGAAATTAGGATCTTCATCCGTTAGGATAATATCGTTATCCTCAAAATCCTGATAGACATCTCCCGTGCTGATTAAATAACATCTCGGTTCCGCGGTACACGATTTGACGTATCGAATTGTCGCCAAGGGAGCACTGAATATCAATTCTTCTCGAATGTTAAAGCCCAATCTCTCCAGCCTCTCGTTTATCGCACTCCTGCTTCTTCTGGTGGCATTCGTCACGAATCTGTATCTGTAACCGCGTTCGTTGAGAAGGTCTATCATCTCGATTGCACCTTCTATCGGTCTTTCCCCAACGTAAAGCACACCGTCCATATCAATTAAAAACGCTTTCATAACCATATTTTATCCCCCCTCACTCTACCTTAATTGAGAAGAAGTTGGACAACAGCTGCCATAGTAATCCTTTGTGAACTTCTACCCTCTCCACAAACTTGCTCAGTATGCTCGAAGGATCTATTCCCTCGTCGTTGAGTTCACATTTATAATCCTCCATCCATTCCTCTAACATCTTTGGTGTTACCTCAAGATGAAATTGAACTCCATAGGCATTTTTAAATCTGAATGCCTGATTGGAGCAAAGTTTAGATTCTGCCAGTTTAATCGCTCCTTTTGCTATACTAAAGGTATCTCCATGCCATTGGAATACTGGGAATGCCTCGTCAAACCCAGAAAATAGTCCATCTTTCCTTCCATCTTCTGTCAAATTTACCTCGAAATTTCCAATCTCTCTTTGTCGGTTCTTTCTGACCGGCGCATCAAGTGCTTTTGCCAAAAGTTGAGCACCCAAGCAAAACCCAAGATATGGTTTATTTTCGTAGACAAATTTAAAGATAGCGTCATTTAGCCGAATTAAATAAGGATAACGATCCTCTTCATATACGTTCATAGGACCGCCGAGGACCATTAGCGCATCAAATTCATCCATACTTGGGAGATCTTCTCCCTCAAACATCCTAACAATATCAAAATCGATCCCAAAATCAGGGAGAATGTCTTCTATATATCCCAAGCTTTCACCTTCGACGTGCTGGATTACTAAAACCTTCATAGATTCTTATCATCCCTGTATCTATTTTTATGGGAATCTATCTACCATTTTTTTTGTAATGCCAAGAATTTGCCGCGGTAGGTGATGGTCAATATACTTTTATATTAGTATATTTGATAATGATTTTTATACATACTCAGAGAACCCGACAAAACGAATGCCCCGACCGGGAGTTGAACCCGGGTCTTTGGCTCCGCAAGCCAAAAGGATATCCATTACCCCATCGGGGCGCAAACTCTCATTTAAAGTTTGGCCGTCTTTTTTGGGCCCTTGCCGTGAATCCTTCCATTAAATCTTCAGTGCGACCGAATAGGATACTTTGACATATCCCTTCCATCTCCAAAGAAGTGTTCTTGTCCATATCTGCCCCCAAATCGATCATCTTCTTTGCCAGCCCTACCGCCACGGGAGAACAATTATCGATCATATAACGGGCAAGATTTTTGGCAGAATTCATAAGTTCATCCGGTGCTACAATCTCGTTTGCCAGATTAATTCTAAGCGCCTCCTCTGCCGTTATCATCTTACCGGTCATTATCAACTCTTTGGCCTTCACAATCCCTATCATTCGTGTGAGGCGAGTTGTTCCGCCCACGTCTGGAATGAGGCCCAATTGAACCTCAGGAATTCCAAATAGTGCGTCTTTGGTTGCTATTCTAAAATCAGCTGTTAAGGCAAGCTCCAATCCCATTCCAGCAACATACCCGTTGATCGCACAGATCACGGGTTTTTCCAGACACTCAATTTTGTTGAGATTGTAGTGTAGATCTGTGAGAAACTCTCTGAGCCACCTGAAGTTGCCCTCTCCAAGTTTCCCCATCATCAAATCAGGATAAGAGACGAAATCGATCCCCGCCGAGAATGCCTTTCCCTTCCCCGTCAAAATAACCGCCTTCACTTCGGGGTCTTCGGCAGCAGCAGAAAAAGCCGGTGGAAGTGCGTTCATAATCTCTGGACTTAAAGCGTTCCTCTTCTCGGGACGGTTAAGAAATATGGTCATGATTCCATTTTCCTTCTCGGTGAGCACCACTTCGCCTTTCACGCGATCTCTTTTAAAGATTCTACCATATTAATATTTGGATTAAGTTCGTTTCGAAGTAAGCACAAATCTTCGATCTTAGCATGCCAAAAATCCAAAGATTTTGAGAAAATAGATAACTATAAGTAATATAAAAGTATAAATATAAGCATAAAATTGAAGATAAAATAGATAAATAGGAGGTGAAAAAATGCAGGTGTTGGAATGCTTAAAACCAATCTTTCCGATGATCATGCCGATGCTCTCAGATGTGATGGTTGACATGGGGTTTAAATAACTCGCTAAATTCATGTTTACTACATCGGTTTTGAGATGGCCTCTTGGCTTGATGTTGGGTCCTGGCACCTCTTCGATCCATAGGCGACAAAATTTCCCCTTTTTTTATATTTTATCTTATTAACCTCCAATATTGTTGGCTTTGAGATCTTCATAAATTGTAGCGGGTGATCGATCCATTAAGATATTTAGATCTCAAGTTATTGAGCAATAATGGGGAAATATCTTCTATAACCTCTTTTCTACGATATATCGATCGAAGATTATATATTGGGTATGTGGGACAAGTTAGCAGTAATACTCATATATGTGTGAGCAATTGCAGAACGAGGCTACACTGTGAAGATAAGGGCAAAGAGACTTTTTACGATAGCCATCGCGATAAGTGTGATAACGACGGCGGCCATCTTGGTCTTAACGGTTAATCGAGAGACGATCGATTCTTTTAGCAAAATAAAGCCAGAATACCTCTTTCTGGCGATTGCAATCCAAGCTTTTACTTGGTTTATCTGGGGGTTGCGCATTAAATTAATGGGGAAGGCCACCGGCGAAGAGATCAGCTTATCTGGTGGCATCTCCACCGTATTACCCAGTTTATTTGCCGCGTGCATAACCCCTTCCAACGCCGGAGGAGAACCAGTCAGGATCTATCTGCTGAACAAAAAAGGATTTTCCGTGGGAGATGCAACAGCAGTTGTGGTTGGAGAGCGCATCTTGGATCTGATATTTTTTATGATCGTGGTACCCATCAGCTTGTTTCTATTTGGGAAGATGATAAAGAACGCCATTATAAACACAGTACTTGCCGGCATAGGTTTTCTCTTCATCATCGGGTTTCTAATCATCTTATATGGTATGATAAAACCAGAAAAAGTAAAAAAAGTATTTCGCCGTTTTGTAAAATCTGAACATGCCATAAATAAGATAAACACTGAGATTGACCATTTTCATGACGGTCTTTGGGGATTCGTCGGGGGTGGAAAAGTTTGGATGCTCTTGAGTCTTGGGTGTACGGTCGTTCTTAGGCTGTCCGAGTTCTTAATACCTTTGTTCATCTTATTGGGTCTGGGCGTGAATGTGAAACCCATTTGGGCATTATGTATAGCAGCACAGGTCATAGTCCTGATAATTATGGCGATGCCACTCACACCTGGAAGTACCGGGGTTGCAGAGGTCAGTATGCTTTCTTTATACAGCATATTCATCGGATCGTCTATATTGGGCGTTTTTGTGCTGATATATAGGGGCATGACGTATTATCCGACCCTGATCGCGGGTGGCTTTGCAAGTTTAAAGGTTCTGAAAGATATGGGTTGGAGCAACATTTGAGGGGGAAAGATGCTAGAGCCTTTAGATTGGGTGGTGATAGGTGTATATCTCGCCACACTACTGGGGCTGGGGTTTTATTTTGCGAAAGGGCAAAAAAGCGAGAAAGACTACTTCTTGGGCGGGAGAAATATACCCTCGTGGGCGATTGCGATGTCGACGACGGCCACCCAATGTGGTGCCATAAGCATGATGAGTATTCCCGCCTTCGTGGCACTCGCATCAGGCGGGGGAATGAAGTGGCTGCAACTCGAACTCGCCGTTCCTTTGGCCATCATCTTGGTTATGATTCTAATAATTCCCACTTTCTACCGTTCAAATATAACCACGGCATATGAATATTTGGAGAGGCGGTTTAGCCCAGCCACAAGAAGTTTAATAAGCTTTATGTTCTTGCTCAGCAGAGGCCTGGCAACAGGGTGTGCAATATATGCCCCTTCATTTCTGTTGTCTAAAATCACCGGTTTTTCCATAGTCTATATGATCCTCCTGATGGGAGCTGTCACCATGATATATACAGCTGTGGGAGGGATAAAGGCGAGCATCTATACCGATGTACTTCAATTCATCTTACTCGCTGGCTCTGTGCTCATACTCCTCGCTGTTCTCTTTGACCACGTCGGATTTAGTTCTATCGTTGCGAGCATACCTAAAGGAAGAGCTTTAGGAGTTGATTTTATCCATACGGGATTTGATGGTTACGATTATGCCTTTTTGCCGGCGATTATAGGCGGTATCTTCTTCTATTCTTCTTACTACGGTCTTGATCAGTCACAGATTCAAAGGGTTCTAACCTCAAAGTCCGTGGATGCCTCAAAGAATGCCCTTTTTCTAAACTGTTTCTTAAGGTATCCTTTAATGTTGGGGTACTGCATTCTCGGTATATTTTTGAGAGGGTTCCTTGCAGGCGAGCAACCGCTCTTGCAGGCGGTGGTGATAGGAAATAATCCGGATGCCCTAATTCCACTCTTCATCTCGATGTATATACCAGCCGGTTTGAGAGGGTTGATCATCGTGGGAATTCTTGCCGGGGCAATGAGTAGTCTGGATTCTGCCTACAATTCTTTGAGCGCGGCGACGATGAACGACTTTTATACGAAGTATATAAAGAAAGAACCGACCGCCAAAGAATACCTCCTGTGGTCGAGGTTAACTACGTTCGGATGGGGCATCTTCTGTATGATCTTTGCATTCTTTGCGGGCAGATTGGCAGAGACGATAATAGTTGGAGTAAATAAGATAGGTGCCGTCTTTTACGGTCCCATATTGGGTGCTTTTTTACTCGGCATTCTGACTAAGAGAGCAAGGGGTTATGGAGTTATAGCAGGTGTTCTTGCCGGGATCGTCTTCAACGCATACCTCTGGTTTTATCAGCCCCAGATCTCCTGGTTGTGGTGGAGCGCCATCGGATTTCTCGTTACTTTCTCGCTCGGTTATTCTTTGAGCCTGACTGGCAAGGTTCAAGGTGAGTATAAGGTGGTGGAGAGCAGAGATAAGAGATGGAGTTCAAAATATACCGTTCTATTGCTATACTTCGTTCTCATCGTTTTGATAAGCTACCTCTTCAATCTATTTTTGTTCTCTTAATTCTTGAAACGGTTACGTTGCACAAGAAACCTATTTATCTTTTGAGGGAGATTGAGACGGGAGCGACATTGAAAATCGGTGTATTCTTTCACGGACCAAAGATCTTTGATGAGGGTTTTGCAGAAAGGATAATCAAATCCTTGAAGGATCTCGGAGAGGTTCAAGCAGCCATAAATGGAACGATGGGGATAACGGCGTGTTTTGACTCTTTTTTGGAGAAGGAGGTGCAGATAGAAGAATGCAAGTCATCCGTCTGCCTATCAAAACTTTCAGAGAAGAATGATCTCTTGGTCGTAGTAACGTATTCGAAGAGCCCGGAGAGTGGATATGCATATTGTTGGCACGTGATAAAGAGGGCAAGCGTCCTTGATAAGCCTGTGATCCAGATAGAACTCTCAGAGATGACATTGGTTCCATGGACAAAAAATTCGGGTGAGATAGCTAAATCTTTCGCAAAAGAACTTTCTTTAAATGTTAAAGATCCACCTGACTTCGGAAAAGTTTTGTGGAGGGAAGGAGAGAAGATATTTAGAAAGGTGCTGGCGGTTTCTCCGGGAGATTATCTCTTGATAAACAATATGACTGCAGGAAAGGCATTCTCTAAAGATGTGACGATCGTCGGGCTGGCTTCAGCAAAGGGAAAGATCGTTGAGGTGAGGGGTGTAGATCTAAAGGATGAAGCCTCAAGGAAGCTGGATGATATGAAGATAGATGTAAGAGAAGCTAAATTAGATACAACAAAATGTTTGAGGGATTACGAAGAGGCGAGGGTTTTAAAGGTAAAGGAAGAAGTAGAAGGGGCAGGCATGGCGTTCGTCGATCATGCCGGATACGATGTATATAAAATTGTCAAAGGATGCGAAGGCGTGGTCAGCATTGGAGATGATACAACTACGGTAGTCTCTGATATTGCGTTCAGATTTGATGTGCCGGTGATAGGCATTGTGGATAATGATCGCGATAGAATCCTCCCAACCGTTCACGTGCACAAAAGATCGGAGCTATTCATCGTCGAAGAAGATGACGAGGCGGGAGAGAAAATTTTTGATGAGATATTTAAAAGGAAGAAGAAGATAGATATTCCATTCGATGATATGAAAGAAAAGATTGCCGAGATCGTTGAAGATGTCTTAATCGAGCGTGTTTCGATGGATCTGGCTGATTTTTGAAAGAGAGGGATATTCATGATAAGGAACTTAGGAGAAAGAAGGCCCAGAATTGCAAGATCAGCTTTTGTCAGTGAAGCAGCTTACGTGGTTGGAGACGTAGAGATTGGTGAGAATTCCAGTGTCTGGCCAGGAGCTGTGATAAGGGCGGACTTCAGCCCGGTAAAAATCGGTGAGAACACCCATGTCGAGGACAACGTTGTGATTCACGGAGGTTTGACACCGATGACGATCGGAGATAATGTAATAATTGGACACTCCGCAATGGTTCACGCCGAGAAGGTTGGAGATAATGTATTGATCGGTATGGGTGCCACCGTCTTGCATAATGTTGAGATCGGCGATCGCTGTATCATCGCCGGGGGTGCGGTCGTTCTTGATGGCATGAAAATTCCAAGCGAATCTTTCGTTGCCGGCGTTCCAGCACAGATTAAAGGGAAAGTCTCACAAAAACAGTCGGTATGGATTGACGGAGCAGCTACATTAGGTTACGCCGAGCTGGCAAAGGAATATAAGAAGGAAAAGTTGTAGATCTTTTAGTAGATATTCATCTTAAAAAGAGACCTACTTTTTTGCCTTTATCCCGGTTATCCCCCCTTTCTCAAAGTCAAATAGAACCTCCTTCTCTTCGCCATCTTGCACGATGAGTTTCCTCTCTTCGATTATCTCACCAATTCTTTTTGCATCGAGTAGATGGTCCTTAAAGATAGCTATCACTTCCTCTGTATCCTTCTTTTTACAGGTCACCACAAACCCCATTCCAGGATACATCTTGAGCCATTTTTCCATCTGCACCATTGGTGGTATAGGTATATCGCCCAGATCTACGATCGCCCCGACCCCACTAATCTCAAGGAGCATACCGAGTGTTCCAAGCATTCCCGGATTACTCAAATCTTTCCCTGCGGTCACGAGTTTTCTTTTCCCCAATATCTTCATAGAGTCCATCTGTCTCTTCAACGTCTCACTATCTTTTAAAGTGACGCTATCCCAGCACAGGTTACATGTGGGGTAAATTCTGCCATTCAAATCCACACCCACAACAACATCTTCGCCGACGTTTGCCGTGTGGCTATAGATCACAGAATCTTTCTCTGCTCTTCCTACGATGGTGACACCCAACGAATTGTATGAAGTATCTGGATGCAGGTGCCCTCCGACGATGGGTACTTTAAACTTCTTTATCGCGTCCCGCATGCCTTTTAGGGCTTCCATACAAAATTCTTTGGACTTCATTGAGAGAATGTTCACCATTGCAAGGGGAGTTCCTCCCATCGCACAGATGTCGTGAACGTTTACGAGTATGGAACAATAGCCCGCCCAATATGGGTCGGCATCTATCATCTTTTCCCATATACCATCCGCCGACAGGAGAAGGACATCATCCCCCAAATCGATGACTGCGGCATCTTCCCCAAAAGAAGCTATCACAAAATCCTCTTTCTCTTCGAATCCTTCTACGATGGGACCTATATCACTCTTCCTCTTGACGCCGTCAAATTCTCTTATCTCATATAGCAGATCTTTTAGATTCATTTGAAAATCTCCGATTTGCACTCAATCGTTGATCTCTATTTTAAAAACCGTTAAATATAAATTTTGTTCATCCTCATCTTATCCTATTGGATGATTATGAACTGGACAGAAAAATATAGGCCAAAAACGATAAAAGAGATCGTCGGAAACACGAAAGCAGCAGAGGATTTTAAGAGATGGATAGAAGATTTTGAAGGTGGGAGAGTCAAAAAAGCATCAATTCTATATGGTCCTCCAGGAGTTGGAAAAACATCCTGTGTCTATGCACTTGCAGGAGAAGAGGAGCATAAATACGATGTAATCGAGCTAAACGCAAGCGATCAAAGAACATACAAAGTTATCAAGAGGATAGCGGGTTCTGCCTCAAAAACTTCTTCTTTGGAGGGTAAAAAAAAGATAATACTTTTGGATGAGGCAGATAATTTGCATGGAAACGCTGATAGAGGTGGAGCCAAGGCGATAGGGGAGATAATAATGGGAACAAGGCACCCCGTCGTATTGGTGGCTAATGACCTCTCTAAAATTCCTACAGGTGTCAAGAATCGGTGCAAGAAGATAAAATTTGAACAGATAAAAAAATCTTCCATCTCAAAAGTTTTAGTGGATATATGTGAAAGAGAGAATATCACGTTTGATGAGGACGCAATAGAGGGAATTTCTGAGAAAAACAGGGATTTAAGAGCCGCTATAAATGATTTACAGCTATATCTTTTGGAAAGACTCATATCGGCGTTGAGGACGTCTCAGTTTATGGAAGAGACGTTTTTTTGGGGATGGATAACAGAGAGGATAGGTCCCACTTCTTAGACGCCATCTTTAGAAATGATGATCCGAAACCTCTCTTAAAGATGGTGATCAATCTGGATGAAACGCCAGAAGATTTGATACAGTGGATAAATGAGAATCTATTCAACGTTTATCGGGGAAAGGACCTTATTTTACCTTTGTATAACCTGTCGAGAGCAGATTTGTACTTGGGTAGGGTATATTCAAATCAAAACTATGGATTATGGCGTTATGCGGTGGATCTGATGACTGCAGGTGTTCAACTTCCAAAAAACAAAAGGCACAGAGATATAGAATATTCTACCCCATCTAGGTGGTATATGCTCGGTAGAGCAAAGCGATCGAAGAAGATTGGAAACGAGGTCTGTTACAAAGTATCAAAAAGGTATAATATCTCAATGAAAAAGGCCAAGATGAATGCTCTGCCATATATAAAAAAGCTGTGCACGGACAAACATACGTTAATAGGTATTAAAAAGGAATTAAACCTGAAAGAAGAAGAATTAGCGCTTATTTCTGGTATCAAAAAAGAGTATATTGATAGTATATTCAAAGAAAAGACAAAATTTGATGAAAATACAAAAGAGACAGCGATAAAAGAGAAGAGTGGCAAAGCAGAGCAAAGATCCATCTCTGATTTCCCCCCATATATTCGATGAGCATCAAAATTCTGAAAAAGATCCAAAAGAAAGTTTTAAATATAAAAATACTAAATGGATATCTAACCACTATACAAGCTTGTTAGACAAAAATGATGGCCGAGGTAGGGTAGTGGTTATCCTGAGGGACTGTGGATCCCTCGACCCGAGTTCAAGTCTCGGCCCCGGCCCATTACTTTTATATCACAAAGAGCAAAATGTTTATATAGTGGTGCACGCATAGGGTGACTTTGGCAGTAAAGTTTTGATATCTTACTGCTAAAATGGAGATGTGAATTCTTTTTACATCTGACATAAGCCCTTTATAGACCAACCAATTCTGGTCGGTGACGTACTTTCCATATTAATTCCGGTTGATCCTGCCGGAGGTCACTGCTATGGGAGTTCGACTAAGCCATGCGAGTCGCGGGCACCCCTTCGGGGGGGACCCGGCGAACGGCTCAGTAACACGTGGATAATCTGCCCACGGGTCGGGGATAACCCCGGGAAACTGGGACTAATACCCGATAGGTCATAGTTGCTGGAATGCTCTTTGATTTAAAACCTTGTGCCCGTGGATGAGTCTGCGGCCGATTAGGCTGTTGTTGGGGTAACTGCCCAACAAACCTATGATCGGTACGGGTCGTGAGAGCGATAGCCCGGAGATGGGATCTGAGATACGATCCCAGGCCCTACGGGGCGCAGCAGGCGCGAAACCTTTACAATGTGGGAAACCATGATAAGGGAACTCCCAGTGCTCCTACACAGTAGGAGCTGTTCAGATGTGTAAAAAGCATCTGATAGGAAGGGCCGGGTAAGACCGGTGCCAGCCGCCGCGGTAACACCGGTGGCCCGAGTGGTGGCCGCTTTTATTGGGTCTAAAGCGTTCGTAGCCGGTTTGACAAGTCATCTGGGAAATTCGGCGGCTTAACCGTCGGGCGTTCAAATGATACTGTCAGACTTGGAACTGGGAGAGACTAGAGGTATTCTTGGGGTAGGGGTGAAATCCTGTGATCCTAGGGAGACCGCCGGTGGCGAAGGCGTCTAGTTAGAACAGGTTCGACGGTGAGGAACGAAAGCTGGGGGCACAAACCGGATTAGATACCCGGGTAGTCCCAGCCGTAAACGATGCCAGCTATGTGTCGGGAGATCCACGTGTTCTTCCGGTGCCGTAGGGAAGCCGTGAAGCTGGCCACCTGGGAAGTACGGCCGCAAGGCTGAAACTTAAAGGAATTGGCGGGGGAGTACTACAACCGGTGGAGCTTGCGGTTTAATTGGATACAACGCCGGAAATCTCACCGGGGGCGACAGCAGTATGAAGGCCAGGCTGAGGACCTTGCTAGATTAGCTGAGAGGAGGTGCATGGCCGTCGTCAGTTCGTACCGTGAGGCATCCTGTTAAGTCAGGCAACGGGCGAGACCCGCGGTCTTAATTGCCAGCATACCCTTCGGGGTGATTGGGTACAATAAGACGACTGCCAGCGCTAAGCTGGAGGAAGAAGCGGGCTACGGTAGGTCAGCATGCCCCGAATCCCCCGGGCTACACGCGTGCTACAATGGTCGGAACAAAGAGTACCGATCCCGAAAGGGAAAGGTGATCTCCTAAACCCGATCGAAGTTCGGATCGAAGGTTGCAATTCGCCTTCGTGAAGTTGGAATCGGTAGTAATCGTGTCTCAAAATGACACGGTGAATATGTCCCTGCTCCTTGCACACACCGCCCGTCAAACCACCCGAGTGGAGTCTGGAGAAGATTTTCTTCATTGGGGAAGATCAAACCCAGATCCCGTAAGGGGGGTTAAGTCGTAACAAGGTAGCCGTAGGGGAACCTGCGGCTGGATCACCTCCTACGTAAAAAAAAGTTGCCGACCAGAGGTTTAAGGTCTATAGGGGCTCGTAGCTCAGCTGGAAGAGTGCTGCCTTTGCGAGGCAGATGCCACGGGTTCAAATCCCGTCGGGTCCACTTGGGCAAGTGCACCTGTGGAAGTAATTCCACGGGGAAGGATCGATGCATTTATTTGCATATGAGGTCGTGTATATGAGTTTATAGGGCGTCTACTGAAGAATGGCAAATTATATGATCTAGCATTTCGCCGTCTGGTGGATGGCTTGGTTTGGGCGCCGAAGAAGAGCGTGGCAAGCTGCGATAAGCCTCAGCGAGGCGCAAGCAACCGTAGAACTGAGGATTCTCGAATGGGCAGTCCTGTTTTTAAAAACACTCCGTAATGGAGAGGGAACGTGGGAAATTGAAGCATCTTAGTACCCACAGGAAAAGAAATCAAAAGAGATGCCGTGAGTAAAGGCGATCGAAAACGGCAGAGTCTAAACCGAATTCTTCACTAAAATGAAGAAGATGTGGTGTTGTAGGACCCCGTCTAATCTCGTGTGGGGGAAACCGAATATCTCTGGAAAGGGATATGCCAAAGCGGGTGATAGCCCCGTAGGTGTAACCCCACCTGAGTACAAGACGAGGTATCCTGAGTAGCGTGAGTTGGAAATCTCGCGTGAATTTGGGGGTCATCAACCTCCAAGACTAAATACGTCCCAAAACCGATAGTGCAATAGTACCGTGAGGGAAAACTGAAAAGCACCCTTAAAAAGGAGGTGAAAAGTGCCTAAAACCAGGCGGTTATAGTGTGGCATGGCCCGAAAGGATAGATTCTTCTCGAAGGAGTTTCTCGTGAGGGAAAAGTACGAGAGAAGATGACCAGGGTTGTGTCGTACGTTCTGAAGAACGGGCCAGGGAGTGTATTCAAGTGGTAAGGCTAAGTCGTTGAGACGTGGCCGAAGGGAAACCAACAAGTGTGCAGCCTTTTTAGGTAAGACACGGCGTTTTTTGGCGTGTAATCACTTGAATACGACCCGAAACCGGGTGATCTAGGCGTGGGCAGGATGAAACGTGGCGAAAGCTGCGTGGAGGTCCGTAGGGATGTTGATATGCAAATCGCTCCTTTGACCTGCGTCTAGGGGTGAAAGTCCAATCAAACCCGGAATTAGCTGGTTCCCTCCGAAACATACCGTAGTATGACCTCGCTGGAGATGGATGATGGGGTAGAGCACCGATTGGGGATTTAGGGAGGAAACTCCTCGGTTCCCTGTCAGACTCCGAACTCATCATCGTTGTAGAAGGCGAGAGCCCGGGTTGGGGGATAAGCTTCTAATCCGAAAGGGGGACAACCCAGACCGGAGTTAAGGTCCCAAAATGTCGGTTAAGTGTTAATTCAAAAGGCTTATGTGCCTAAGACAGCTGGAAGGTTAGCTTAGAAGCAGCTATCCTTTAAAGAGTGCGTAAAAGCTCACCAGTTGAGGTGTGTGAACCTGAAAATGGACGGGGCTCAAACCGACTACCGAGACTCCGGGGCACCGAAAGGTGATCCTGTAGGAGGGCGCTCAGGGGGGGTAGAAGCAAGGCTGTGAAGTCTTGTGGACCGCTCTGAGATGAAAATCCTGGTAATAGTAGCAGCATAGTTCCGTGAGAGTCGGAACCGCCGGAGGGGCTAGGTTTCCTCGGCAATGTTGATCAGCCGAGGGTTAGCCGGTCCTAAGATAAGTCGCAATTCGAGCTTGTCAAAAGGGAAGTGGGTTAATATTCCCACGCCACCGTACTTACGTCGTCAAGAAGGGGACGCTTTGGGATAGGCTGAGCTGTCTTGTCTAACAGTCCAAACATTCGAACCCCGGGGAGAACCGTAATGGTGAGAACCGGGTGAAGGTGCGATAGCGAAAGTCAGCTGATTTCTAGAGCCCGTGAAAAGCTTTCTTGAAAGGAAATACGGTGTCCGTACCGAGAACCGACACAGGTGCCCCTAGGTGAGTAGCCTAAGGCGTGTCAGATTAATCTAGCCAAGGGAATTCGGCAAATTGGCCCCGTATCTTTGGTATAAGGGGTATCTGCTATGAAGATGGCAGATCGCAGTGACAAAGAGGCTTCGACTGTTTAATAAAAACATAGGTGGTCGCAAACCCGTAAGGGCTGGTATGACCATTGAGTCCTGCCCAGTGCCGGTATCTGAAAGCCCTTTACAAGGGGACGAAGGACCGGTAAACGGCGGGGGTAACTATGACCCTCTTAAGGTAGCGTAATACCTTGCCGCTTAATTGGCGGCTTGCATGAAAGGATTAACGAGAGCCTCACTGTCCCTGGCTGGAATCTGGTGAAGTTGACGTCCCAGTGTATAGTCTGGGGATCCCTGACGGGAAGTGAAGACCCCGTGGAGCTTTACTGCAGCCTGTTGTTGGGATGTGGTCTTGGATGTGCAGAGTAGGTAGGAGGCGTCGAAGTCTCCGCGCCAGCGGAGATGGAGCCAACAATGAGACACTACCCTTCTGAGAACATATCTCTAACTCCGTAAGGAGAACAGCGATAGGTGGGCAGTTTGGGTGGGGCGCCACCCCGCTGAAAAAATATCGGCGGGGCCCAAAGGTCGGCTCAGGTGGATCGGAAATTCACCGTAGAGTGCAAGGGCAAAAGCCGGCTTGATGTGATTCTGGACAACAAGGAATCACGAACCGAAAGGTGGGCCTAGCGAACCTTTAAATCCCTCTTGATGAGGGTTAAAGATGACAGAAAAGCTACCCCGGGGATAACAGAGTTGTCACCAGTAAGAGTACATATCGACCTGGTGGTTTGCTACTTCGATGTCGGCTCTTTCCATCCTGGCCGTGCAGCAGCGGCCAAGGGCGGGGGAGTTCACCCATTAAAGGAGATCGTGAGCTGGGTTTAGACCGTCGTGAGACAGGTTGGTTACTATCTGTCGGGGATGTTTGAACATTTGAGGGGAAGTTGGAAATAGTACGAGAGGAACTTTCTAACGGCGCCTCTGGTCTACCGGTTGTCCGACAGGGCATTGCCGGGCAGCTACGCGCTGGCGGATAAGAGCTGAAAGCATCTAAGCTCGAAGCCGTCCCCAAAAATAAATGTTCTTTAAGGATGCCTCTAAAAGAGAGGCTTGATAGAGTTGGGGTGTAAGCACCGAGGCAACGAGGTGTTCAGCCCGCAGCAACTAATTTTCCAAAGCTTGGATCTTTGTTTGTCATCTTTCGGCGTAAACCTATAAACTCATATCAGGTATTGTCTGCCTTGGCGGTCATAGCGATGGGGAAACACCCGGTAACATTCTGAACCCGGAAGTTAAGCCCATCCGCGTACTTCACTGTACTGAGGTGCGAGAGCCCTCGGGAACTGGAGATCGCTGCCAAGGCAATCAATTTCCATTTTTTTTCTTCTTCAGTTCGACGTTATCCGTTACCAATATGTTTGCAATATGTTTGAAACTATTTATGTATATCAGATGGTTATTTGTATATACTCAATAGCTACTCGATAGCAGATACATATTATTTTTCCAATATTTATATAGGCAATCTTTATATAGGAAATCTTTATATAAGAAATGATGTTAGATATAAAAGAGAGCCATGAAGAAAAATAGGGTTGACAGAGATTTTCTATTTAGGGGTCGAGCAGATACACATACCCACACCTACTACTCTGGCTTCAGCAAGCTATTCTTCGTACCCTACCCAGAGTCGGTCACACCGCCAGAAACGATGGTTGATACCGCGGTGAAGAGAGGTTTGGATGTCATCTGCATCACCGACCACAATGAGATTGAGGGCGCTTGGAAGGCAGAACGATACGCCCGAGAGAGCGGATTAGAGATCGAGGTCGTGGTCGGAGAAGAGATAACCACGGCTGATGGTGAGGTTTTAGGGCTTTTTTTACAAGAATTAGTACCTCGAGGACTTTCAGCGGAAGAAACAATAGATATCATCCATGAGCAGGGTGGTTTGGCTGTGGCACCTCATCCATTTAGCTACTTCTGCCCAGCTCTTGGAAACAAGGTTAAAGAGCTTTCTCTGGACGGTGTGGAGGTGTTGAATGGCGCCCATAGGGACCCTTATGTGAACAGGTTGGCTCAAAAAGTGGTAAAACCATCTTTCGCCTGTGTGGGAGGAAGCGATGCACACTCGCCATGGATGCTTGGAGATGCATTCACAGAATTTAAAGGAAGATCGGCTGATGAGTTATACCGGGCAATCATACAGAGGAAGACAAGACCTGGCGGAAGATCCGTTCCCCTGCTACACTGGATTTTTTGGAATATGGGGATTGCCAACGGGATCTTCAAGAAGCTGATCGCCATAAAAGATGCCGATCCCAGCAATCCCTTAGAAAGGGTGAACCAGATGCGCCGCCGCAACAAGGTCATCACAATTGGAGCATGCCTGGCATTCATGGTGACCCCTCTGCCTTTGGTGTGTGGTATGATTGGAGAAGGGTGGATCCGCCGGAAAGGCCGCAAGAAGTGGAGAGAAGTCAACTCCGAATCGATGCTCGTGGATGGAAGTGGATGACTGTAGATTAGTGAAAAGAAGATGAAAAAGAATGCCTATAGTATAGGTGCCATCGTACCCGTTTCTATATTCGAGCCCGCAGGGGTGATAAAGAGATCGATGGAATCTTTGGCAAATTTGAAAGAATATGAGAGGAAGAGAGACAAATTAAATCTCAAGATAAGGTATATTCTGGATGCAGATGCAAAGAACGCAAAATTTTCGCCCTTAAAAGAGTTTGCAGAAGAAAAAGGGGTAATACTCATATTCAGAGGAGATACTAGGGGAAGAAAAGCAGGAGCGATGAATGACGCATTGAGTAAAATTTTTAGGGGAGAAGAAATTCCAGATTTTTTTGCCTTCTTCGACGTCGATAGCAGGCCAAAGAGAAATTTTATCCACGAATGTGTGGATGTATTTGAAAGGGATATAAAGGGAGATATAACGTTTGTGAGTGCGCCGAGATATGTCACGAATGAGGGGAATTTCATATCAAGACTCGTATCCGTGGAATATCTTTTATTAAATGATATTTACAAATTTTTCAGTGAGAGAACGTCGTTTAAACATTTTAATGGTCTGATGGGGCTTGCAAAGAAGGATCTCTTCTTCGAAGAAGGTCTCTTTGACGAGGGCAAGATCTGCGAGGACACGGACATGTCCGAGAGGATCTATCTCAGCGGAAAGAGAGAGGCGTTTACAGATAAGACCGAGGTTGGAGAACAGGCACCTATCACGATGAGAGATCTTTACGGGCAACGCGTCAGATGGATGATTGCTCCTCTCGAGGGAATGAGTTCTTATCTATATGATTTTTTCCATATAAGGGATAAAAAGGTAAAGATGACGTGGTTTTTTGCCATGATTATCCCCTTCTTTATAATTCTATTTTTGCCCCTCTTTCTACTTTACTCTATCCGGATCATCTACTCATATAGAGGTGATAAGGAGAAGATAAACTGGAGAGATCTCTTCATAAAACTCGCAGCCCTTCTCTTTTACCCCATCTTTATTGAAATCTGTAGCATCGTCGCCATATTTAAATTTGTGATGGGAAAGAAGGAGTGGAAGCATATCGGGAGGGAAGAGGTATAGGGGGAATTACCAACGTCGAAGGAGAAATCTTATGATAAGATAAGGGTCGTACAGGCAACTCCATATTATCCTCCTCATGTTGGTGGTATTGAAAATCTTGTGAGGGATTTATCCCATTATTTAAGAGAGAGGGGTCATGATGTCGTAGTGGTCACATCCGATATCCCCAAAGGAGCATCAAAGGTAGATGAGATAAGGACATATCGATTTAAGGCGATCGATATACCATACGTGCCATACGTCTTCAATCTTAAGAAGAAGATTAATCGAATAGATGGTGATATCTTTCATTCACATTCTCCGTCGCCCTTCTTCTCCAAGGCTATCGATAAGAGACCCCATGTCATTACCTACCACAGCGATTTAGAAGTTCCTCCAAGCGTAGGGCGGTTAAGAATCCCAAGACCTCTTCGTGGGATGGTAGATCATCTTTACGAGAGGATCTATGCACGTCCAATATTGGACTCCTGTGATGCAATCGTCGCGACGAGCAAGAGTTATGCCGCTAGTTCACCTATTCTATGTGATTATCGATATGAGGTGATACC
>CABGHG010000015.1 GCA_902158735.1 Candidatus Methanolliviera sp. GoM_oil | reverse complement strand
TTAGCATAGAGGTTCACTTAATCCTTGAATTTCCAGGTGGTGCAAAATGTATGATCTTCTCTTGGGAGATCATATCCCTTTCTATCGTATCATCCCTCTCTCTTATCTCGATAAAATGTCTGTATATCTTCTTTGCTATATCATTCTGATTGAACGGCCCCGGTTCCAACTCCACAAAATATTTGCATCTTTCTGCAATCGTGCTTATAGGGCCGCCGATTATCCCATCTTTCACACTTATCCCAATACACACGTCCATAGGAACGTCTTTTAGATAATTTCTACTTCCCCTTATTATAAAACCACCCTTCGATAGATATTCTCCAGATTCCGGCGTTTTTGAGACCTGTTCTGGGAAAACCCAGTAACAATCCCCCGCATAAGCGCCCATCTTCCAGTAATTTGAATAGCTCACCGCAAATTTGGCGGCTTCTTCCAGCGTTAGTTCAGGGATTTCCTTCTTATTGGTTTTAATGATCGTCGCCGGAGCTCCAGATATATCGGCGTGGAAGAAGAGGTCGTTCTTCTCCATATACTTATTCACAACCTCCTCGTTGCTGTCAGCATCCCTTCCAGCAATCACCAAGAAACCATCGGAGGAGAAGAACCACCTGAACTTGTGGTACCACTTTCTCTTTAGCTTAAAGGTGGTTTTTTTCTTCTTTTCTGCCTCCTTTTTATATCTCCTCATCTCCTCCGATATCTTTTCTCGTGATCTAAGTGCACCATTAATCTTCTTTTTAAACTTTTTACTCTTCTCATAGTATATCTCTGCATTCTCGAATACGTTCTTCTCCAGAGATAGTTCTATCTCTCTTCCGTTTAAATCAAATATTATCTTCTTTTCTCGTTCATTTATGCTTTTTATCTTCTCTACGGTCTTTATACCTTTCTCTCTCCCTTTCTTCAATATCTCTTTGATCTCTCCAAAAGAGTATCTCTTCCGCGCATCGTTCAAGGTCTTAAGTATCTCTTCCACTAAAGGATATTCCGCATAGATCAGGTCTCCAAGTTCCTTGTTTCTCTCCATCTTTCTTCTGTATTCCTCTATCGCGGCACCCTGTCGCTCCAAAATTCGTTCGAACTTCGATTTTTCCCTATCTTTCTTCCCTTTCTCGCCCTTCTCCTCTACTCTTTCTCTTTCTCTCTCTATCTCTCCTTTGAAATATTTATCTGCTGCACCACTGAACGTTTTTAGGTATTCTTTCTCCTCTTCTTTGAATATCTCGAGATCGACCGGAAAGAAACCTATTGCTTTTTTGGAAGAATCTTCGGAAGAATAAACGATATTTGGTTTTAAATTTCCCTCGCCCAAAAGAACGTCAGATAGTATTTTTTTCACTTCAAAACAAATATTTTCGGTCTCTTCTTCCGATAACTCCTCTATCCTTGATCTTCTATTTAGTTTTGCCCGTACACATATCTCTTCGGCGTAAATCCTACCAAAACCCAGTTTAACCGCGATCGTCTCGGAGAGATTTTTATCTGAATTTAGTAATATATCTTTAACGTCCCTCTCCAGAAGACTAAAATCTGACGGGTCAAAATCCACTTCTGGAAAAGTATATGCCTCTCCAGTAGAGATCTTTTTGTTTCCCTGGATCACGTTCTCTTTTGAACCGATGACCAAACGATCCTCATTTAGTAGGAGAACGTTTCCACCTGAGAAGAACTCCGTCAGCAGGTTATATCTCTCTCCACCCCGACCCACCTCGATATTCAAAATTCTGTCGAACTTATATTGGGAGACCGAGAGGATCGCACCACCCGTCAGATATTTTCTAAGAAGCATTGCCATGCCTGTTGGATATTTAGGAGCGGTTGGAGGGTTTTCTGTGATGTATATCTTTCCGTTTGGGTCTATTATGATGTCTCTCTTCCCAACGGCGGCGGTGTAGAACCTTATCCTAAGTTTTTCTCCGATCTGGTAGATCTTCTCTATCTTACCCCTAACGATCTGCTGCATCTCTGCGGCGATCGCAGCAATATCAAGACCGGACATCTGTTTCTTTGGTTGCATATTTCTCCGTATCTTCCAACTACGATAAGAAAGATATAATTACCCGATAGATATATGAAGATACCCATCTAATTTGGAAGAAAGGAGATTTAAAGATGCGCAGAGATATACAAAAAGATGAGACAGGAAGGTACTATTACCAGTTGGACGAGGCTTTATGGCCGTTGGTTACAAATTTCCGGGGTGAACGGGCTTATTCATGCAGCGTGGAGACGGAGATAGATATGACGGACATGGATGCTTTCAGGAAGAAGATAGGGAAGGAGAGCGGCGTTCACATCAGCATCAATTCATTGATCGTAAAGGCTGCGGCGGACGCATTGGAAGACTTTCCGATCCTTGCTGGAAGACGGGTGGATAGACTCGATAGAATTATATGTCCAGACCCGAAAGAGATGACGATAGGGATCCCCGTCCAGATAGGAGATACAATTCGTGGATTGGTCATCGAAAAAGCGAACCAAAAGGGATTGATCGATATATCGAGAGAACTTAACGAAGAGGTGAGATCGATGAAGGAGAAGGGCATTCAGTCAGATATGGGATATTGGGAGATACCGATGCTCATCATCAGCAACGTGGGAACGATCGGATCTGTTACATCCGGTTTTGGACAGATGGGCGGGGGAATAACGAGCACATTGGGACTTGGAAGCATACTTGTGAGACCTGTCGTTAGAGATGACGAGATCGTGGCAAGAAAGATGATGAATGCAATTCTTCTGTGGGATCACTTTGCGATGATGGCTAATACACCGATCGAATTTCTAAACGAGCTTAAGAAGAGGCTGGAGGAGCCGAATACTTATCTTTAGATAGGCTATGAAATTTGATAAAGGTTAGACAATCATTATTGTCTATAATTTCACCTCTGTTTCCATCTGCATCATCTTCTTAACAAAATCCTTTGCATGATACGATATAATAAGATCTGCTCCAGCCCTCTTTATAGATAAAAGGATCTCTTCGATGATCTTATCCTCATCCAAAACCGAAGATGAATATTTTACCATCGAATATTCCCCGCTGACGTTGTATGCCGCCAGAGGAAAGTTAAATTCTTTCTTTGCCCGATATATTATATCCAAGTAAGGAAGTGCGGGTTTAACCATAACAATGTCTGCCCCCTCTTCTATATCCAGATATATCTCTCTCATCGCCTCATCCGAATTTTTATAGTTCATCTGATACATAGATCTATCTCCAAACTTATATCCCGACTCAGCAGCGTCCCTGAACGGACCGTAAAAGTTTGAGTTGTATTTTGCAGAATAAGACATGATAACAATGTCCTCGTATCCACACGCATCCAACGCCTTCCTTATATGCCCTACCATCCCATCCATCATCCCCGATGGAGCAACTATATCCGCTCCACTCTCGGCATACGTCTCTGAGATTTTTCCGAGAATTTCGAGGGTCTCATCGTTCATGACTCTTTTATTTTTGATCAGACCGCAGTGTCCATGAGAGGTATATTCACATAGGCACACGTCCCCAATTACTGTTATATCTCCCACCTCTCTTTTTATCTCTCTTATCGCCCGCTGTATCACTCCATCTTTGTTATAGGCTTCACTTCCGATCTCGTCTTTCCTCGACGGTATCCCAAACAGAATCACGGATCTTATTCCAAGTTCTCTCACTTCCAATGCCTCTTTTGCAGCATCTTTAATTGAGAATCTATACTGCCCGGGCATTGATTTGATCTCTCTTCTACCTTCTATATTCTCATCGACGAAGATTGGATATATAAGATCCTCCTTTTTAAAAGACGTCTCTTCGATGAGATTCAAGCTCCTCAACCTTCTCATCCTGATATTCGGGAATTTTGGGAGCCCATAAAAACTCATTTTAAGATCTCCGAAAATGTCTTTACGGATTCAAGCTCTCCATTTCTCGCCAAATATCTCATCCTCTCCACAGGTTTTGCAAGAATTTTATTCTTGATTGCTCTTGCCATATCATCCATGATCTTTTCAGTTCTTTCATTAGGGGAATCAATCATCTCTATTGCCTTTCCAAGCTCTCTCTTTCTTATCTCTTCCGAATAATCATAAATTTTTGCGATTATATCATTCAGCTCTCTCTCCCTCAAAGTTTCTTCCAATCTTTTGATCTCTTCTCCTATCAGATTCTCCACTTTTTCTATCTCTCCCATCCTCTTCTCTAAATTGGTTTTGCTGACACTTCTCAACGAGTCTATATTATAGAGGCTAACACCTTTTATGGACGCCACCTTCTCTTCGACGTCTCTCGGATTCGCTATATCGATGATAAAGAGAGGTTTATCCTTCTCTTCTACCACCCGCTTAACGGTGTCGTAATCCAATATCGTGTGTGGAGCCCCAGTCGCGGTTATCACAAGATCAGAATCGGCAAGATATCTCTCCTTCTCATCGAATCTCACCGCAGATCCGCCAACCTCTGATGCGAGACACTTCGCATTTTCAAAGGTCCTGTTTGCAACGAAGACAACATTTCCCTCTTTTCCCGAATTTGAGAGGGACTTCGCTACCAGCGTCGCGATCTCTCCTGCCCCAATAACAAGAATTTTTTTATTCTTTAATCCACCGAAAATTTCTTCTGCGAGTCTGACGGCGACGCTTCCAATTGAGACGGAACCCTCGTTAATTTTACTCTCCTTTCTAGCTCTCTTACCCGTTTTTATCGCCCTATCAAAGATTATCTTTAGCTTATCGTTCAGATAATTTTTATCAATTGAGTGGATATATACATCTTTTATCTGTCCTAAGATCTGGTCTTCCCCTATCACGAGAGATTCCAATCCGCAGGAAAGTCGCATCAAATGTTCTATTGCGTCTCTTTCGGCTAAGATCTCACAGTCCTTTATGCCTCTCTTCTTGGCGTATTCTTCCAAGACCAAGAGAGGAGACATCGCATATACATACAGTTCAAATCGGTGGCATGTCTGAAGGATCAAAAATTCTTTTGTCTTTGTTAAATCTAAATCAGAGTAAGCTTCTTCGATATCTTCGTAGATTATCCCCTCTATATCGTTTATCGTTGCGGTTTTATGTGATACTGTCAAAAGGGCGATTCTCATTATCATCCCTTCATCTTCTGTAGTTCCCTCTTCAAAAATTCTTCGAGTTTTATTCTGAGATACTTCGATACCGCGGGGCTCTCTCCCCCCGTAGATATCGCGATCTGGATCTTCCCATCTCTCACAACAGAGGATAAAAAGAGGTCTCCCTTCTTATGATTTGTTAAAATCCCTCTCTTCATAGATTTTTCTATTATGAGGTTATTGAGTTTTTCATCGTTTGTTGCCGGAATAACGATGAAAGCCCCCTCTAAAAGATCCTCAAATCCTTTGGTAAGATCCCTTTGGATAATTTTTACATCCTCCCCCAAAGATTTTATCTCCTCAGAAAAATTTTTACTGGCGATCAATATCTTTTTGCATCCACCTTCGAGAAATTTCTTTGCCTTCCAGCCCCCTAATTCTCCTCCCCCGAATATTACGACTTTTTTATCATTAAGATCGATGAATATCGGCATCATCTTGATCTACATCCAGAAGTAAGACATTCTTATGAACGAGAAGTTTTTATCGATATTTTCCTTGCCCCATATCACCTCTCCGTGCCCCGGGAGTAAATACTCTATCTCCAACTTAGATACCTTTTCTATGGAACGTTTTAGCTCTTTGAAATCTCCGCCGGGAAGGTCCACTCTTCCAACCCCACGATCAAATATCAGATCTCCACAGATGAGCGCTTTTTCTTCTGGCAAGTATATCGAGATGCTCTCCGGCGAATGCCCCGGTGTTAATGTAATATTCAAATCGATCCCATCTATCTTTAGTTCGTCTCCAAAGTAACGATGGGGATTTGGGAAATACTCTTTCACTCCCTCATAGACGAGCATCTTTGCCCCGTAATCTTCCATAAATTCATCATTTGCCCCCGTATGATCGGGATGCAGATGCGTGTTGATGACCCAACTGATCTCATTCGCGTCGATCCCATCTTTCTGCATCTCTCTGATCTTTTCTGGCAGATAGATTGAAGATCCGGGATCTATGATCGCGTCTCCTATCACGTATGTGTTGCAATCCATGAATCCTCTCTCGGAATACCAATATAATTTATCTAGGATCTTCATCTTTTACAAGGCTTAAGATCAAATTATATAAAGCTTTATCAATATGTCTAACCACAACAAAGAGAAAGAATCATAACGAGAGGAGTTACTTGCTAGAAAAGATCGAAAGATGCGAGGATTTGTTGTGCAGATGCACCGTTGCAATCTTCAGCTCGTCTTTAAGTGAGATACTCTTCAAAATTGGGTTCAAAAATATAAAAGAGGCGGTATTTAAGAGAGATAAGAAATATATGAAAAATATTCTCAAAAGATGTGACATTATCATAAGTGGCCATAAAGATGAGAGATTTCTCTGTGAAATGGCTTCTGACCTTGGAATACCGCTCATCACCGGAAAGGTGATCACCGTGATCCTTCCAGACGGCTATGACTATGACGATCTGGACCTCTCAAGATTCGAAGGGCTAAAATTTGATCCATATTCTCACCTTATTATAAGATATCTGCAGGCGTTCGAGGCTTTCAAGGTCTTAACCGGGGCCGAGAGACCGACGTTTGCCCCTATGGCGATAAAAATAAATGAAGAGATAGAGATGATAGATCTAATTAAAAGTCAGTCTTGATCCTGAACTGATCTATCTCTCCCTTAAACACCTTCAAGAATTTTCTTGCGGCTCCTTCAACGTCTTTTGCCGCGGTTATCGCCCTGCCGGCTATTAGGATATCAGCTCCACTTTCTAATGCCTCTTGACAGTTTTCTGGTCTTATGCCACCCGCTACCCCAACCAATATACCGCTAAACTCCTTTTTTATCTTTTCTATAAGATCCCATCGTTCTTTCTCACTTGATTCGTTGTCTATGGCTCTATGTATCTCCACCACATCTGGATTCATAGAGAGGCTCTTTAAAACTTCAAGTGGGTCCTTTACGTTTAGCATATCGATGGCAGAGTAAATACCAGTTTTTTTAGCCTCTTTGATAGATTTTTCAATCGTTGATACAGGTGCGAGTCCTGATATAACCACTGCATCCGCAGAGGCGTCCGCAGTCATCCTAACCTCTAAATTTCCCGTATCTAACGTTTTTAAATCAGCAACGATGAATATTCCTGGTTTATTTTCCCTCAATCTGCTTACAACGTCTATACCATATCTCTTTATGAGCGGCGTTCCTGCCTCCAATATCAGATGATCGCTATCGGGCAGTTGACTTACAACGCTTAGGGCTTTATCTATATCGGTTAGATCCAATGCAACTTGTAGATATGGTGGATCCCATAATTTAGTCACCCTGAATCCCATAATTGGGTGTGTTGAACGGTCTTTCTCGTATAAGACGGTATCCACATCTGGGAAAGACTCAAACGCCCTCTGAATCGCAAGCTTGGTTGCTCCATAGTTGTACCTGTATATCTTCTCGTAATCCTTCGCCGCAGGATGGACAAAGACACTCACAACCACAACGATCTTCTCCACCATATCTCTCGGTATCACTCCCTCTTCAACGGAATCTGCAACCGCCTTTGCCACCGCCGTCTGTGCAGGGCCAAATATCTTATTCGCATCCTCCATATCTTGAATGGTGACCTTTGGAACGATCAGCGTGGAAGGTTTCGTCGGTAAATTTGGTCTTATAACAGAGAGTAGCGGCGTGTGACCTTTTGAGAGATTTACTATTCCATTCGCAAATGCCATACCCACCGGTCCCTCTTTCCCCCCTATCATCAAATCCACGTGTGCCAACTCATCTCCTTCCCCTATCAACGCTTCTCCAATCAAATACAAATCTGTGCTCCCCAAGAAAATTCCTCCAATTTTTTAATTACAATGCCCTCATATCTTCCGGTCTCAATAAATCTTTTCTATCGTTCTTTAGCACGTCTTCCATTGTCTTTATCAATGCCTCTTTATCCCAAGGAAGTGTTCCTCCGATAGGCAGATAGTTGGATGCATGATTACTCCTGAAGACGCAAGTATGCTTAACTTTTAGATCTTTTACCATATTTTTGCACTCTAAAATTGATTCTTTTGGTCTTAAAAGCGTCATCTTTCCCTCGCTAACCCTGTTATACATAGGAGTTCCAGGAATAACCATGAGAGTCAAAGCGCCTATGTAATCCGGATCCATCTCGCTCAAAATCTTTGCGGTCTCTCTCGCGTGTACCTCACTCCTCTCCCGTCCACTCAACCCGAGAAGTATAGTAACAGAGAGTTTTATCTTCGATCTTACCACTTTTTTCCCTGCCTCAAGCATCTCTTCTGCACTTACACCCTTTGCCACCGTTCTTAAGAGTTGATCGTCTCCTGTCTCAACTCCAAGATATACCATCTTAAGCCCAGCTTCTCTCAATTCTATTAGATCATCTGCACTCTTCTCAAGGATGCTCAGGGGACTGGCATAGCTGCTAACCCTCTCCAAATTTGGGAAAGTTTCGTATAACATATCGAGTATCTTTAAAAGTGATGCCGTATCTATGGCAAGGGCATCTCCATCGGCAAGAAAAACCCTATGTGGCTCTCCATAGATCATCTTTGCCGAGATCACATCGTCAAATATTTCATTGTATGATTTTATTCTAAATTTTTTCCCGCAATACATAGCACAGAACGTACACTTATTCCAGGAACACCCTACGGTGGTCTGAATGATAAGGCTTCTCGCTTCACTTGGGGGCCTAAATATCATTCCTTCATAAGGCATATCGGTCATCCCTCCCATCCATTCTTCACCTCATGCCAAAGATGTATTGGGTCGTCGTGGGCAGATTCTTCCTGAGTGCCCTCACATCATCGGCATAGAGTATCAACTCGTCTTCTCTTTTACTCTCAACTTTTATAATGCTTTTAGCGAGATTGCAGTCTATCTTTCCGTTTATCCTACCTGCGCCCCTCCCGTAATCCGAATTTAATTCTATATAAATTGGTAGGAGTATTTTTTCATAATCTTCTTCGGATAAGATCTCCGCGATCTTCTTCAGTTCATCTCTCTTAAAGACATGTATCGATCCATCTTTTCCCTCTATATGAGGGAGATCTTCCTTTAAAAGCACAGCAAGCATCTTTCTTCTCTTTGGGATATGTCCATTTAAAGACTGGATCATCTTTGTGAATGCCCTATCGCTCATCTATAACGCTCTCCAACGTATATCTCGATCTTGTCCTCTTAAGCCCATTTATGACCCACTCTACCTCATCATCTGGGCAGAGGATAGCAGAACTCATGCCGTGCTTTGCAGCATCTCTCGCCGCATCCACCGCGCCAAAAAAGGAATCTATCTTGAGATTTAACTTTTTTAATACTGCATACGCCTCTAAACCAAGAACAGATGTAAAATCCACGTCCATTAAAATTTTTTTTGCCTTCAGATAATTTACCCTCCTGCTACCACCATCTTTTATATTTGGTATCTTTATAACCTTTACCTCCCTCTCCTCCATCTCTATAAAACCTTTTATATCTTTTACGCCGACATCTTCTCCGTCCGATACATCGGAGATGGATTCTCCGATCGCTTCCCGATTGGAACTTTTTGCTCCAGAATGTGCATAAAGTATGCCTTTTTTTAAATAAAGCCCGATCAAATCCCCCTTTTTTATCTCACCGTCTGCAATCGCAGTAGAAACATCTATAATTCTAAGCACATCATCCATTATGAATGTTGCATAATTTTTCAGTTCGTTTACATTCTTTGTTATATATTCTATACCCTCTTTCGTTATATAGTATCTTCCTTTCTGCGGTGAGAAGATCGTTTCCTCTTTAACCATCTCTTTTATGTATTCAGATATTGCCTGGGGAGTTATATCCAACTTTTTAGCAATATCTTTCTGTCTGATGTTTGGCTGACCAGATGCCACCTCTACCAAAATCTGAAATTTTGTACTATTCTTTTTATTTTTCAGTAATAGCGGCATCATCGACCATCTCCACTCTTTGCCCTCTCAACGATAGGATGGATGATCTCTTCATTACCCCTTTCAAGAATCGTGGCGTAATGTCCAATTCCCTACATATATCTCGGATCGATCGGTTTCCTTTCTTTATCTGCTCCATTATCTCCAATTCATATCCACTAAATGCCGCCCAATCTATCAGAGCTATATTTATGAGATCACCCAATTCTTTTAAGGTACATTGAAAATCCGCTTGAAACATGGGATAAGCCGTTTTAAACTCCATTTTGGGTATTTCCCCATTTTTTGGCGTTTTCCACCTGCCCTCTATTAACTTTCCCCTTCTGAGAAGCTCAAGGCTTCTCGCCACATCCCCATCAACGACCTCTTCTAACTCCTTTTTGGTCTTCCACCCCTTCAAGAGCTCATCAAATACCCTTTTATGCACCTTTGAGTTAAAGATTCTGATGAGGGGAACTAGATCTGAGGCGTCGGTGACGATCTTTACCCTATTTGTCATATCAACACCAAAAATACTCGATCTTTAAGTAAATTTGCCTGATAAAGCTTAATATCCCATGATATAAAAATATCTCTTTAACCAGTATCTCCAAACGATCTTTTAAATTATACGAAAATCACAAAATATCCTTTTTGATGTAGCTATTTATAGGGTGTTTCAATCATACAATTGCTATTGTAAAGCAGACATTAAAAAGAGGAATAAAAGCACTCTTATCTCGATTGAATCTTCCATGATCTTTGTATATTCCGGATCCCTCCTTTGATAAACGTTTGAAATTCTTAAGAGATCGATCACTTTTTATCTTTGAAATTGGGATGTTATGAGCGATGAAGATAAAAGCTGACTGTATTCCGTGTCTCATCGACAGGGCAAAATTTGAATGTGATCTGGCATTGAAAGATGAGGAGGATAAGATTCATACGCTTGCCGAAATACTGCGGTTCATAGGAAATAATTGTGAGAGAGGTCTTTCTCCTGCATTTTTCGGCACGTATAGAGATAGGATAATAAGATGGAGATCAAATAATATAGATCACTACGAACGATTAAAGAAGGAAGCCAATGAATCTGCCAAGAGACTGCTTCCTTTGGCGAAGAGGTTCTATGAAGAGAGTAAGGATAAATTTAAATTGGACGCTCTTCTGAGGATAGCTGCCGCGGCCAATTCCATGGAATACGGTGTTAGAGGGTATAAATTTTCAAATAGAAAGTTTGAGGAAGAATTTGAGCGGACTTTGAACGAAGAGCTGGTGGGGAATCTGGAAGAGGTCAAGATGACAATCTTAAACGGTAAAAATATCCTCTATCTGACGGATAATGCGGGGGAGATCGTCTTTGATAAATTTGTCATCGAGAAGCTGGATGAGATGGGTAAAAATATTATTTTGTCCCCGAAGGAGAGGGCTGTGATGAATGATGCCACGGTGAAGGACGCAGAAGAATTGAAGTTTGAGAATAAGATAGTGCCGAGTGGTTCGGCCATTGGTGTGCTCTTGGAAGAGGCAAATAAAGAATTTTTAGGGTACCTGTGGAATCCAGATTTTTTGATCCTTGCGAAGGGGATGGGAAATTATGAGACGATCTCTTCCTTTGAAGATGAATTGAGGGGAAAACTTATATATGTCCTAAGAGCAAAATGTTATTCTATTGCGGAAGAGAATAAAGTAAAGAAGGGAAGTTTGGTTGCAAGGCTCGTTCTTTAAATGACAGTCATTGGAGATATTGGAGAAAGGGGGTTGATAGAGAGAATACTAAAAAAGGTTGAATATAAGAGTGAAAGGGTCATATTAGGTATAGGAGACGATTCTGCCGTTTTATCCCATTGCCAAGAGAATAAAATGCTCGTCTTTACCACGGATATGCTGCATGAGAAGACGGATTTTCCGGAGATATTAACGCCGAAGGATATTGGATGGATGTCTGTGGCAGTTAATTTGAGCGATCTGGCTTCTATGGGGGCAACCCCCCTCTGCTTTTTGGCATCTCTGGGTTTGAGAGAGGATATGTCCCTAAATAATTTTGATGGGATTATAGATGGGATAAACGAGTGTTGTAATGAATACGAAGTTGAGTTTGTGGGCGGAGATATTGATAGACACTCAGAATTGACGATCGTTGGAACCGCCATTGGGGAGGCAGAAAGAATTGTTAAGAGGGGTGGTGCCAATGCGGGAGATCTCCTCTGCACGGTCGGGTGCCTCGGCGGCTCGGCGGCTTCTTTGAGTATAGCAAAAGAGAATAAAGAGATGGGAGACGATTTAAGAAGAGCGATAAGGGAGAGAATTTCTGTCAAAAAACCGAGAGTTAGGGAGGGGATCGAGATTGGAAAATTTGCAACATCTTCTATAGATATGAGTGATGGTTTTGCGGCTTCTCTATATGAGATCTCGGATAAGAGTGAGGTTGGATTCGTCGTAGAGTTCGATGATCTCCCCATCGATCCTTTAGCTTCAGATAACAATATGGATGATGTTTTGTACGGAGGGGGGGACTATGGACTACTCTTTACGATGAGAGAAGACGAAATGGAAAAGATAGAAGAGATTGAAGAAAAGGAGATAAGTGTGGTTGGGAAGGCAACTGAAAGAAGAGAGATACTCTTAAGGCAAGATGGCATAGAGAGGGTCATAGAGAGAAGAGGTTACGATCACATGGTGAAAAGATGAAAGAGGTGGCGTTCTACTCCCACGAAGAAGAAGGCGTTCTTCGGTGCAATATATGCAATCACCGCTGCAAGATAAGAGAAGGAAAGAGGGGCATCTGTGGGGCTAGGGAGAATAGGGACGGGAAATTATACGCGTTGAACTACGGACTTGCCAGTTCAATAAACGTCGATCCGATAGAGAAGAAACCACTATACAACTTCCATCCAGGATCCAATGTTTTATCCCTTGGAACTATCGGATGCAACTTCAGATGCTCATATTGTCAGAACTATTCGATATCTACCGCAAATATAGGAGATTATCCTCTGGAAGAGATAACACCGGAAGATGTTTCGACGTTGGCAAAAAAATATGGTGTGGGAGGAGTATCCTGGACATACAACGAGCCGACGATATGGTATGAATTTACATACAACGCATCTAAAATCGCCAAAAGAGATGGTTTCACAACCTCTTATGTCACAAACGGCTACATGACGGAGGAGGCATTAAAGGAGATCTCACCATATTTAGATGCGGCGAATGTAGATGTAAAGGCGTTTAAAGAAGAATTCTATAAGAAAGTCTGTAAAGCGTCGTTGGAGCCAGTTTTAAGGACTTGTGAGATTATGAAAGAAGAAGATATACATCTCGAGATCGCCTATCTGGTGATCCCTACGTATAACGACGATGAGAACGAGATCAGAGAATTCTGCAGATGGGTTGTAGATCTGGATCCCTCGACCCCCGTTCACTTCACGCGCTTTTATCCGTATTATAAGATGCTCGACGTTCCTGCCACACCTGTGGAAACACTAAAAGACGCATATAGGATAGGAAAAGAGGAAGGGATAGAATATCTCTATCTGGGAAATGTTTCTGGGCTTGATGAGGAGAACACCTATTGTCCAAACTGTGGAGAGCTCCTCATAGGGAGAAGTGGGTTTTCGATCACCAGATATGATTTAAAGGATGGTAGATGCCCAAGATGTGGTTTTAAAGTTAACATAATAATTTAAGAGGTGATAAAAATTAAGATAAGATTTTTGGGTGGATGCGATGGAATAGGAAAATCGGCGGTATTATTAGATAATACAGTGCTCGATTATGGATTACAGACGTCTAAGGAGGATCCCTTTCCTTTGAAATCGGATTGTGATCATGCGATCATTTCTCATGGACACCTCGATCACTGCGGTGCGGTTCCTGCGTTAAAAGGAGTGAGTGACATTTATGTGACCGCACCTACAGGCGATTTTATGAGGCTTTTGACCGAGGACACAATAAGGTTGAACGAGAAATGGAAGAATAGAAAGATATACTCGATGGAAGATTTGGCGATGGCGATGGCTAAAATTAGGAACGTTTCATACGAAGAGCCCTTTTTTATAGGAGATAAGCGA
The DNA here is from genome assembly GCA_902158735.1 of Candidatus Methanolliviera sp. GoM_oil. Taxonomy (GTDB): domain Archaea; phylum Halobacteriota; class Methanoliparia; order Methanoliparales; family Methanoliparaceae; genus Methanolliviera. The sequence goes on along the minus strand of CABGHG010000015.1, from coordinate 6,482 downwards.
TGTACGCTTATCAACGCCGGGCACATCGTTGGTTCCTCCTCCATATTGGTTGAAGGAGATATAAATGTCTTTTATTCCTCCGACGTGAACACAATAGATACGAAGATGGCAGAAGGCGCAAAGGATTTTCCCCGCGCAGACGTCGGAATCGTTGAGAGTACATACTTTGGGACGAATCACTCGCCGAGAGAAGAATTGGAAGAGAAATTCGCAGATTCTGTAAAGGAGACGATAGATAAGAGAGGTAACGTGATAATCCCATGTTTTGCGATAAATAGAACCCAGGAGATCCTGATTATGTTAGAGGAAAAGGGTATATCGCCCTTTTTGGATGGAATGGGTGTCGAAGCCACCAAAATAATCCTCAGCCACCCTGAATTTGCGAAGGATCCGTCTGCACTTAAAAAGGCGTTTGATAACACCACTTTGGTCAACAGAAAGAATAGAAAGAAAGTCTTCTCCGAACCCTCCGTGATCGTAACGACGGCCGGCATGATGAACGGGGGCCCCGTCATAAATTATCTCAAGAAGATATACAAAGATCCAAAGAGCAAGCTTATCCTAACAGGATATCAGGTTGAGGGGACAAACGGAAGGATGGTGCTGGAGAAGGGGCTTATAAGGCTGAATAAAGATATCGTCAAGATAGAGAACGATGTGGAACAATACGATTTCTCTTCTCATTCTGGGGATAAAGAGCTTAAAGAGATGGCGAAGGAGCTGAGTGATAAGGGGACAACACTCTTCTTTACGATTCATGGAGAAAGAGAGAAGAATGAGGCATTTTCAGCGTGGATAAGAGAGGAGATTGGATGTGAAGCGAACGCCCCAGATACCGGCGATACCTATTCTATCTCCTAAAGAGGGTTTTTACGGTCTTATTTATATAAATAAAGCGTTTTTACCCAGATTGGGGATATAACGAAATTATATAAAATGTCGCCATTAAGTTTAAAAGGAGTGAAATTATCATAGAAACAAAAAGGCTAAAAACAAAAGGCAAATCAGTGATTGAAAGAGCAGAAAGCCAATTCTGGGCCTATGAAATAGACGATAAGAATACTGGAAAAGATTTAGTTCTATTAGATAATGTTCAATTTATATACGAGTTGTCTTTAGCAGAGTTAGAATTGAAGGCTTTTGGTGCAGAGTTTGAAGTAACAAATGGATTAAGAGAATTTAAAATTCTGAATAAGTCAGTAGAACTAAAAGAGATAATAAGGAGCAAAGGTTCGTATTATAAAACTTTTGATGGAGAGTTCACAGATTATTACTATATCATACAAAAAAATGAAACTCGTTCAGTTAATCAGTTTTTAACACATTGGATTTATCCATATAAAGGGAAATTTCACCCGCAAATGATAAGGGCATTGCTTAATATAATTGGATTAAAAGAAGGGGATAATGTTTTTGAACCATTTTCAGGGAGTGGCACAACGGCACTTGAAGCCCAACTGTTGGGCATAAACTTTATTGGTATTGATGTTTCTCCCCTCTGTGTAATTCAGGGGAGAGTAAAAACAGAATCAATTTATGTTTTAGATGAAATTTTAGAAATAAAAGATGAGGTGATTTCTAAACTTGTTCCAAACTTGTTTTCTCCTGAAACAAATTACTATAAAATGATAAAAGATTTAACTTCTGATGAAAGAGTAAGGAATTTCTATAAAATGGCAAGGCTTTTAGCAGTGAGCGATAATTCAAGACGGAAAAGAGACTTTAGGACTTCTTTTATAAAGAATTTGAATTTAATGGTTGCTTCGGTAAAAGATTTTATAGAAATAAAGGAGAGGCTGAATTTAAACTTGGGAAATGTAAAAACTGAAATTGGAGATTCGAGAAATGTGAAATTATCTGATAACTCTATTGATGGAATTATTACATCTCCACCATACTCAATTGCCCTTGATTATATTAAAAATGATGTCCATTCATTTAAGGATTTAGGATGTGATGTATCAAAAATGAAAAATGACTTTATTGGAGTCCGAGGAATTGGAAAAAGTAGGGTTGAGCTTTATAATGAAGATATAAAAAAATCTTATTCTGAAATGCACAGAGTGCTTAAACCGAATAAATATGCTGTTATTGTTATAGGAAATGCGACATATCAAGGAAAAGAAATTAAGACGGTGGAATTTACCATCAAATATATGGAGAATATAGGATTTAAGTTGGTCAAAAATATAAACAAAATAATTTTTGGCCTTTACAATGTGATGAAAAAAGAAAATATATTAATTTTTAGAAAGGAAAAATAGATATGATTGACAACGAGTATACCAAAAAACTTGAGAATGTTATAAAACAGATGCTTCAACCTTTGAAAGATATTCCTTTTAACCTTGTTATAGAATCTATGACAGGCAAAAAAGTTATTTCTTTCGATTTCACAAAATCGGATCATCAAGATGTGTTAGAGTTATTAAAGCAGTCAGCAGTGAAAGCAGGAAAAGAGATAAACAACATAAGAATTTTAAAGGCCAAGACCGAATGAAGTTGGAAATGATATAGAACCTTATGTCAGAGATGCCTTAAACTCTTTAAGATTGAATTCAGACATACCTACATGTCAAAACGGGCATAAAAAAGCTACAGGTTATCCAGATATAATCTTCTGGTATAAAGATAACCCATATTATTTGGAATGTAAAACCTATAACATTAAAAATATTGAGACCACACAAAGAAGTTTCTATTTTTCGCCTTCTGATGAGTTTAAAGTTATTTATGACGCACTCCATTTTATTATCTCACTTGAGATTTATGTTGCTGGAGAGAAAGGAAATAAACACATCTATAAATGTAAACATTACAAAATATTATCTATAGAATCATTGTCATTAGATGTGAAGTATGAATTCAACTCTGACAACAAACGGATGTACTCTGGCAAAGATGGAACAATTGTTTTAGCGGAGGGAGAAATCAAATGAACAACATGGCGACACTTCATATAACACAGCATATACGCTGTGAGCTTACGCTTTTGCCCTTCGGGACATTGCCTTTGGCAACGTCGTATATACTGGAAACGTTATATAAAATTGCTCGCCCACCAAAAGAAGATAAGAATTATGCTAACTGATGGGGAAACGAACCTTATCAGTTGTTGCGGTTTATATTGCGGATTATGCCCGAGGTTTCAGCTTAATTGAAAAGGCTATTACTGAAGCAAGAGAAATAATAGCAAATAATCAAATCAATTATTCAGGGCTTAGCTTCAAAATCCTCTGCGGCAGGATATGAGCCGAGTATCTTTAAGAAGGATGCTTTCTTCTTTATCTCATCGATGGCGCTTCTGCATTTCTCTTCTTCCAAACTTCCCTCGAAATCCACGAAGAAGACATATTCCCAATTCTTATCTCTGCTTGGTCTCGACTCAAGCTTCGTCATGTTAATATCCCTCATTGCCAGTTCGCCAAGACAGTCATATAATGCACCTGGAACGTGGTCTGTCGCGAAGACGATCGAGCTCTTCATCGCTCTTTTTTCTTCTTCCGACGACGTCAGCGATCGCATGCCTGGTCGGGAGAGTGCGAAGAATCGGGTGTAATTGTGGATATCATTCTCTATACCCTCTTTTAAGATCTTCATCTGATATATCGCAGCCGCCCTCTCAGATGCGATCGCCGCTTCCGTCTTATCATTACGTTTGGATATCATCCTTACACTGCCCGCCGTGTTGTAGGCAGGAATCCTATCCCAGTCATATCGATTGAGGAAATTTCTGCACTGCCTAAGCCCCTGAGGATGCGAATAAACTTTTTTAATATCCTGTATCTCTGCACCAGCATGCCCTATAAGACAGTGGACGATCCGGAGTTTTATCTCGGCGACGATACAAAGGTCGAAATCGAGCAGCAGATCGCACGCCTCGTCTATATTTCCTTCTTGCGAATTTTCAACGGGTAATACACCATAATTCGCCTTTCTATCGTCCACCGCACGCATGACATCTTTAAACGCCTCATAAGGAACTGTCTCGATATTATCATCTACAAAATATTTGAGTGCGGCTTCCTCGCTGAATGCACCGCGTTCTCCCTGAAATGCGATTGAGATATTTTTCATGATTTTGTAAGATTTTCTAAATACGGAAGTCCTTCCCGCGCTCCACTTTTCTCTATCGATAGAGATGCAACCTTGTTTCCGATCTTCGCAGACTCTTCTATATCTTTTTTATGCAAGACCCCAAACAAGAATCCCGCGTTGAAAGCGTCTCCTGCCCCAGTCGTATCTATAACGCGGGTCTCAAACGGTTTAGAAAAAAATTCTTTCTCGCCTTCTTTGACGAAACAACCTTTCTTTCCACGTTTTACGACCAAAATATCAACATAATCTGCCAGAATATTGCAGGCATCATCAAAATCTTCTTCTTTGGTCAATACCTTCAACTCTTTCTCATTCAGCAGCAAAATATCCGTATTTTTGAGAATATCTTCCATCTCTTCCAGTCCTTTCTCCGCATACAAAAATCCTGGGTCGAAAGATATCTTTGGGTTGGAAATTTCCCTCAAGAGTTTTTTCTGTGTCTCAAAAGAATTTTTTGATGTCTTACATACAAAAGAGGTGAGATGAAGAATTTTAAACCTTTCAACGTAGTTTAGATCCACATCTTCCATCGTGATGTAATCGTTCACCCCCGGATCGACGATTATCGATCTCATCCCCTCTTTATCGACGAAGACCTCTGCAGTCCCACTTCTTCCCTCTGCGATCTTCACACTGTATGTATCCACGTCTTCTTTCCTCAAATCCTCTAAAATAACTTTTCCTGCGTGATCTTCAGCTATCTTCCCCAGATATCCCGTTTTGGTATTTAATCTTGATAGCCCCACGATCGTATTTGCCGCGGAGCCACCAGGATATTCTTTTAAATTTAGTAAGAAGCCTTCTTCCTCCACTTTCGGAATCTTATCCACAAAGCATATCCTGTCAAGATTCAACGCACCAAAGCCGATTACGTCCATAAGAAAACCGCTGGTTTTTCAATCCTGTGTTGCTCAAAAATCTTCGATTTTTGGCATACGCAAATCTTTGATTTGCGACTACCTACCTTCGGTAGGACTGTGATTACTGGTATCTCTATTCTATTTTAATTTTTTCTATGATGGTCGAAGATAGAATCAAATAGCGGTGGGGGGACTACTTGGGGGTAGGGTATGAATTTACCGCCTATCCCGGAACTGCCATGCTAAAATCGAAGATTTTTGTGGTCCAATCTATAGATCCGAAAAGTGCCTTTTTACTTTTCATATGGAATAACTTGTAAAATTATGAGAGAGAACTTCCTCCGAAAAACGGCAGAACAGCACTTTTCACACTCCAAATTTTACAAAAGATGAGGAAAGTAAAGGATAAGGATTGTAAAGGGAATAGGTAAGTCGCATTGTCTTTATTCTGTTAAGATAAGCTAAAAATCTATTCCCTTTATATAGAGATTCACAGCATACTTCTCAAATATATTCTTTGTTTGTTGCACGACCTCCTCCCATGTACTCGTTCCAAATACTACAGCCTTTTTAATATTCTTCTTCGGTTGCATATCAATCTTATAAAGCTCTTCATAGATTAAAACCTGACCCAGTGCCTTTTCAGTACTATTGGCATCAAATTTTGATTTCCCCTCTATTATCCAAATATCATTTTTGTTTTCAATAACAAGATTTATCTGCTTCCGAATTAGATTTAGTGCAAGGTTCCGCGACCCTCTATCGTGAATATATTCTATGCTATTTTTGCCTACTATTACTTGTTCTTCAAACTCTCCTTCAATTAGACCTGAATTTTTAAAATCTTCTAAAATTTGTTTTTCGGTTATCCCTAACGCACTCCATTTATATTCATCTCCTTCAATTGACACGGGGTCGACAGTTCCCGGCTCATACGTTACTTTGACCCCCTTAGGGCCCCTGACAACCTTTTTAGGCATAATGTATTCACTCCAATTCTCAATGTCTCCCCGGGTTTTCTATTTTTGTGGTTCCCTTTAACTACACATCAAATTTTACTTTTATCCCATTATGCAAAATCATTCTTAATTCTTCTTCTCTCTCCACCAATACCGTATCCAACCCATACTTCGCGGACATACTCCCACCTGGCCCCCCCACAACGACTACATCACAGTTTATCTTTTTCATCCCGATCTATTTAATTTAATTTTATCATCGTATCTCAGGGAATTTTGAATAATATCGCGAGGATGATCGTGACCCACATCGTTATAATCATTCCGATCGTCCATTGAAAGTTTCTATCCATCTTTGTATCAACGTGATCTCTCAACTCGCCCATATTTGCGGTCATCTCTTTTCTAAGATCGCCCATATTTGCGGTCATCTCTTTTCTAAGATCGACTATCGCCGTCTCGACGTTATCCAGCCTCTTTCCCATCTGTCCTAAGGCTCCTTCCACTCTTCCCATCCGTTCTTCTATATTGAAAGGCTTCTCGATCTTATATAAACTTCTCCACC
>CABGHG010000014.1 GCA_902158735.1 Candidatus Methanolliviera sp. GoM_oil | reverse complement strand
TGGATAGATAAACACCAAGACAGCTCAAACCAAGCTTTGCAGTATAGCTTTTAAATACAGGTTAGTCAAAGGGTTTTTTAATGAACCTTGTTTAACCCCTTGACAAGATTCTCATATTGGTGGTATATTTTAATGGAAGGACTGGAAAAAAGGAAGGAGATTCTTGGTTGTGGGAATTGTGGAAGATATGAAGTGCTTCATGGAACCTAAGTCTGTCGCTTTGATCGGTGTATCGAGAAACGTTGATGGGGATTCTTTCAATCCGTTGAAGAACCTGATTAATTACGGTTTTGAAGGTAAGATTTATCCGATAAACCCAAAAGCAGATGAAATCCTAGGTATTAAAACGTATCCTCACATAAGGAAAGTTCCAGGGGATGTGGATCTGGGGGTCGTAATTACGCCGCGCTCTGCTGTGCCGGCCCGGGTTAAGGAGTGCACGGAAAAGGGGGTGCGCGCCGTGATAATAATTGCTCAGGGGTTTGCCGACTCCGACAGTGAAGGGAGGATGTTGCAGGAAGAGACCGTGCGAATTGCCCGAAGAGGGAAAACTAGGATTATCGGCCCTAATACGTTTGGTGTTATAAATGCCTACAATGGTTTCAGCACAGCGCTTCCCCACTTCGAGCTTGAGACGACACCCGTTGGGGTTATCTCTCAAAGCGGTATATTCTTCGTTGGTCTTTCGGATATAATATTCGGAAAAGCCATCGATGTCGGAGATTGCTGTGATATTGATTTCGCCGATAGTCTGGCCTATTTTGAAGATGACCATGATATAAGGGTGGTTCTGCTTCACATGGAAGGTATTTCAGATGGACAGAAGTTCTTCAAGGCAGCAAAGAGAACGTCAACGAAGAAACCCTTGGTTGTTCTTAAATCCGGTCGAAGTGAGCGTGGCGGAAAGGCAGCCCAATCCCACACGGGCTCTATTGTAGGGAAGGATGAGGTATATGATGCGGTCTTTAAAGCGGCCGGTGTGATACGTGCCGATGACGAGGAAGAAGCTGAAAATCTCGTCAAATCATTCCTGACTCTTCCCCTCATGAAAGGGAAGAGGATAAGCATCATGACATGGGCCGGATCTACCGGTGTTATAACCGTAGATGCCTGTGAAAAATATGGCATGGATGTGACGGACTTATCGGAAGCTACGTTGGAGATGATAAGAAAACTATCTCCCCCCCAGTGGCTTCCCCTTGGGAATCCTGTAGACATATGGGCATGTATGGGTCTCAAAGGGTTCAACCTTGAGAGATTCAGGGATGAATTCAAGATAATATTGGATGCCCTACTGTATGATAGAAATAGTGATGGCGTGGTAGTGATCATTCCTGATTTTCTTGCGCTGTTCTCTTCACTATGGTGGGATGTCTCCGTCTCAGTGAAGGAGGCTGCTGAGGAGTTCCCCTCCAAGCCGATCGTGTTTTCCATATTTGGTCCAAAGGGAGACTTGGCTAAAAAGCTCACGGAAACCGGCAAGACCCTCGTATTTAACAACTGTGAAAGGGCCGTGCGTGTCCTGGCCAAGTCAAATGAGTACTATGAATTTGTACAGAGAAATCAAGAATAAGGGACGTGGCCGAAATAACTTCCTTAAGTTGGCGCTCAGATTTAGGTCAGATTTGTTCGATCTGAAAATACAAAACCACAGGAATAGATTAGCCTATTTCGAGGATTTTGTGTTTGAAGATCGGGCAAAGATGGCCTGAAGATGAGATGCACAAATGGGGAAGTTATTTCAGCCACGTCCCTAAGGAACTTAGTCATGACTTACGGAAGCGTCACAGAAAAAGAGATAAACATCTTCAAGTCTATCGTGGGCGCTGAAAAGGTTTCCACCGGAGAATCCGTACTGGAGCTCCACTCCAAGGATGAATCCTTTCATGAGAGATCAAGACCGGAAGTCGTTGTCTTTCCTAAATCTAGTGGAGAGATAAGCAAGATCCTGGTTGTGGCAAATGAGAAAAGGATCCCGGTTACTCCATGGGGGGCCGGAACGAGTCTCGAGGGGAATCCTATGCCGAGTAGGGGCGGTATCGTCCTCGATCTTCAGGAGATGAACAGGATCTTGGAGGAAAGAGAGGGCGATTTCCAGGTGGTGGTTGAGCCAGGGGTAGTATATAAGGAACTCAACAGAAGGTTCGCAAAGAAAGGACTGTTTTTCCCCCCTGATCCGGGAGCTCCGGCCACCATCGGGGGGATGGTTGCCAATAACGCCAGCGGTATCCAGACCCTCAAGTACGGGGCTACGAAGGACTATGTGCTGAGATTGGAGGTAGTCCTTCCCTCAGGTGAAATATTCAGAACAGGCTCCAATGCGGTTAAGACCTCTTCAGGCTATGATCTGTGCCGCCTCTTCACAGGATCGGAAGGAACCCTGGGGGTTATCACTCAAATTACCCTGCGTCTAGCGCCATTACCCTCACATTTCACTGCTGTGCTGGTGAATTTCAACTCCCTTGAAGATGCAACTCATGCCATATATGAGATAATGTGCACCGGAATTGTCCCTGCCGCACTCGAATTCCTTGACGGAAATGTCATAGAAGCGATCAACCTGTTTAAGAACACTGAGCTTGAGGAGAAACCCACCCTATTCATGGAGTTTCACGGGAGTAATGAGGCCGGGCTCAAAGAGGAACTTTCTCTTGTGGAGGAGATATGCACCTCCCATGACTCTTCTCTGTACGAGGCCGGGATCGGAAGAGAGGAGAGGGACAGGCTGTGGCAGGCCAGATATGACACGTTTGAGTCGATGAAAAATGCCAACAAAGGCATGGAGATAATCATAATAGACACGGCCGTGCCCCTCTCCAAATACCCGGAGATGGTTGCCTTCGCCCGAAATGAAGCGCTTTCCAAAGGGGTAAAGGGATATGTATTCGGCCATGCTGGAAGCGGCAACCTGCACATGGGTCTCGTCAAAGACCCCAACGATAAAAAGCAGGCAGAGACAGGGATGATAGTTAACGATGCCATAGTCGGATGTGCCATCGATCTGGGCGGTACAGCCACAGGTGAACATGGGGTCGGAATCGGAAAACGCAAATTCATGGCCCATGAGCACGGACAAAGCCTGGAAGTGATGAAACGAATCAAGAGACTGTTCGACCCTAATGGGATAATGAACCCGGAGAAGATATTCTTGTAACCAATCGTAAATTCTCAATAAGGGACGGGGCCGAAATAATTTTCTCAAATTGGCATCCTTCATACATCAGTTTACACTTTTGAAATTATGGCTGCTTCAACGGTGGTCAAATTTTAACCCGTGCAGAACTCGCATCTAAGTGAGCATAAAGAAAGAACAGCCTCCAGCTATTAAATTTAACCTATAGGCTTTAAAACTACAAACATTCAAAAAAATGAGGCTTTCCCCCTGTTCTTTCTTAACGCTCACTAAAATGCTCAAACAGCTGCACGGATTAAAATTTGACCACCGTTGAATCTGTGCCGAGACCATTTTTTTATTAGAAAGTGTAAACTACTTTATAGCTTTTATGAAGGATGCCCTCATATTTAGGTTAGATTTGTTCGATCTGAAAATACAAAACCACAGGAATAGTTTTGCTTATTTCGAGGATTTTGTGTTTGAAGATAGGGCAAAGATGGCATGAAGATGAGATGTATAGTTGGGGAAGTTATTTCGGCCCCGTCCGTAAGTTGAGTGCAACCTTTTGTGAACTCTGCAGGATCACAACTGTGGAGCAGCTATTGAAGGGTACTCTCGAACTTTCTCAACGATACTTCCAATAAGAGCCTGGAATAGTACCTGTAGAGTTCGGCTTTCAGCGCAAAATACTTTGCCTTTGCCGCAGCAAGGTCGGCTATGGCGCGGCTCAGTTCATCTGTGGAAGTTAGTTGATTCTCAAATCTACCCATGGTCAGCTCGTAAAAGGCCTCCTGGGCATCAAGCCGTTTGTCGGCGGCCTTTAATTCGTCTTGGAACGACCTGAATGTGAGGTGGCTGTTTGTGATTTCAGTACGGATTCGATTCCTATAGTCGTTATGGAGATATTCAACCATTTTAGCATTGCGTTTCGCTGCCTCGATATTACGCTTAGTATTCAATCCGTCAAAGAGATTATATGAAAAAAGGACACCAACAGAGCTTTTGTTTTTGTTGGTGAAGTCGTCCCCGTCGATCTTCAGACTGTCACCGGTCCTCCTGGCCTGTGCAAAGAGAGAAACCTCTGGATAGTTCCTGCTTTTTGCAATCGTGATCTCTTCCTCTCTTATCTCCAGCGCGGTCTGTATTGCCTTGATATCCTCCCTTTCTCTTAGCGCCTCATCAACCAACAGCGCCAACTCGAGCGGTTGATAACCCGGCAGACCTTCCACAGCATATATGGTGGTATCCACCAGATGGGACAGCTGATTTAACAGCATCTTCTTTTCGTATTGCGTATGGATCAGGTCAGAATCTATTTCATAGGCCTTGGCTTTAATATTATAGACTTGTGAAATGGGAATCAGCCCCTGATCATAGAACCCCTGGGCTTTTTTCAAGCTCTCCTCGGCGGCATGAAGCGCTTCGTTCTTGGCACTGATAATCTCTTTGACAGCAACCGTCTGAGAGTAGATCGAGACAACGGAGAGGGTTATGTTTCGTTTCACATCTCCTTCCTCAAGGCTCGCCTTAACAGATTCAAGCTTTGCCTTGTGGATGCCTGCTGTAATAGCAAATCCGCTGAAAAAGGGATATGATAGAGTGAGTGACCCCTCATAGTGGTTTTGGGGCCCGATTTGCCACGCGGTCCTCCCCATTTGCGAATCCACATACATCACAGGTTTGTCCTGGAGATAGGTTGCCCCATATTCCAGATCGAGTCTCGGGTAATTCGCGCCTTTCGCAGCTTCATAGGCCTTAGTGAAGGCTTCTGTCTTGACCTTTGCGGCTCTCACCTGCAAGTTGTTTGCGGCCAACTCCAAGATCTCTCGGAGGTTTTCGGCAAGGAGATCCTTTTCAGCAAAGAGAAGGACCCCCCAAACCATTATTAGAAGCGTAATCGTGTGTCTCATCGGTTTTTCCTTTTCTTCCTCGTTTCCATTCAGAAATGGCACTTTTCCGCAATTTCTGCGTCAGTCTGCGGGATTGTTTGTGCGGCGTACCCTTGTACGCCTCCGCGCAATCCCTTGTCTTCTTTGACCTTCCAAAAAATTGCTCATTTCTGAATTGGAAACTTGCTCGTGCCCCATTTCTCAAGAGTGCATTAATGGATGGGGACTTCCTCATCCCTTAAAAGAGTTTCCCGATTTTCTGTGCCCCATACCAAAAAAGACCTCCTCCCAGGGCGATAACACCGAAAAAATATTTCCACAGATCCATCAACTCTGTTCCCCTGAAGAATATGCTTTCACTCCCTTGAATGTAATAGCGAAGCGGTGAGAGGATCGAAAGATATTCGAGAATCGGATGCATGGCATAAACTGGTGTCCATGCCCCGCTGAGAAAGATGATCGGCATCATGATCAAGACGGAAAGCTGTGCAACCTGCATGATATTACGTGCAACTGAAGCTATAAAGAGTCCGAGACCGGCACTGGTAAAGGCATAGAAAAAGGTGAGTAACATAAAGACGGAGAGATAACCGTTCATCGGCAGATCAAAAATCCCGAAGAGTACAATGCCCACACTAATGATAACGCCAACCATTACTATGATTACCTGGGACAAACTTTTAGCCAAGATCACGACTTTTGGGTTCACAGGCATCAAGAGCATAATATCCCAGGTACCATTTTCTTTTTCTTTGACAAATATGGCTGCGGTCAGGAGAACGGAGAGGAGTGTTATGACTGACAAGAGTTCGGAGAGCGCCATGAAATAGCTGTGATCACTATTGGGATTAAAGAGTTTATGCGTCTCGATTCTTACGGGGGCGAGCCATAAGGTATCCTGAAATGCCAAGAGAATATGCCGGATATAACCCAGGGCAAGGAAACTCTGGGTGGAAGCGGTTGCGTCTAATAACAGATTGAGTGTTGGAGCGTTCTTACCATAAAACCGCCTCTCAAAATCATCCTCAAAGACAATACCGATCATAATCTCTTTATTGCGTATTGCACGCATGAGTCTATCCTGTGAAGTAAAAGAGACAGGGGCCTGAAATTGCGGGGCGTGGAGGTGTGAAAGGATCTTATTACTCATAAAACCGGGTGAGTAATCCACCACCCCTACGCTCACGTTCCGTGCATCGAGATTAATCCCCTTGGCGGCAATATAGATATCTGCAGTAAAAGAGTATAGCACGATAAAGAGCAAGCCATAGGAGCGCGAGAACTCCAGCAACTCTTTGCCGACAATGGTCAGGAAGGCTCTCATGCCGCCCTCTTTTTCAAAAGTAATGACCCGAGGGTTAGGAGCAGGATAGCATATCCTGCCAAGAGAAGAAAATAGAACAGGTTCTTGGGGGCGCTTAACCCGTCTCCAACCAGGAAAACATCATAAAGGATATGGTTGAAATACATCACCGGATAGATATGTGCTTCGATGACAGATTCACCCTCCATCGAGCTGATAGGCATCAACATCCCTGAATACAAAAATCCGGGGATAATAGTGATAATAAGAGTCAATACTAGGGCCACAATCTGAGTAGAAGTAATGATTGATACGAGCAGGCCGATAGATAGACTGATCATGATGTATAAACATGAAGAGAATACATACAATAGAAAGCTTCCACGAAACGGCACTTCAAAGAGGTATACAGCCCATAAGAAGAGTATAAAGATATTAATGCTGTGGAGCAGAAACACAGGAAGGAGCTTTACTGCCAGGAATTCACTCTTCCTGACCGGAGAGGAGTAAAAATTAAAGATAGTCCCGTTCTCCTTCTCTTTTACAATGAGCTGTGCCGAAAGAACTGCAGGTGCGATGAGCAATACAAGACCGATTAGCCCGGGCACAATCATATTCTTGTCAGACATTGCCTGATTAAAGAGGTTGCGCGCATTGATCATAACCATGGCCTTGCTTTCATCCCCGGTGGCAAGTCTATACATCATGGTGTCATAAACAACTCCCCTGACATAGTTTTCTACGGTCGTGGCCCGTGATGGAAACGCCCCGTCTATGTATGCGTTCACCGAAACATTTAACCCTTTGAGCAGTTGTCTTTCAAATGATTCGGGGATAATGATAATCAAGTCCTTTTTATCTTGTTTGATCAGACGCAAGGCATTATCTTCCGATAGGTTTTTCACCTGAGTATTGAAATACTTGGAATGTTCAAATGTGCTGATGAGCTCATAAGAGAGCTTACTCCGGTCGTTGTCGATAATAAGTGTGCGGGTGTCGGTGACTTCCAGTTTGATGCCATAACCAAAAAGCAACAGGATCATCGATGGCATAATATAGACCATTAGGATGAGTTTGCTTCGATAAATGTCAAGGAGCTCTTTTATTAAATAGGCCCTAATAACCCTCAATCTCACTTGAAAACCTTCAGAAATATTCTAAGAAGATATCTTCAAAATTATGCGCATCCGGGTGCTTTTGATATAAATGTTCAACCGTGTCATCGGCTATTTTTTTTCCGCCCTTCAAGAGTACCACCCGATCGCAAAACTCTGCCTCATTCATGTAGTGGGTTGTAACTAAAATGGAAAGTTGCCATTCGTTCTTGAGTTTCTGAAGCATCTCCCAGAATATGGCTCTTGCCACAACATCCACCCCGCTGGTCGGTTCATCGAGAAAAAGCACCACAGGTTCATGGATAATTGCAGCAGCCACTGAAAAGCGTTGATTGATCCCTAAAGGCAAATCTCCGGGGAAAACATCTAAATAATCATAAAACCCCAAGGTATCAGCGTACATTTTGACCAATTCCAATGCCCGTCTGGGATCTATTTTATGCATATTGGCAAAATAGAGCAAATTTTCCCTTACGGTCATCCCCTTGTAAAGAGCAAAGTGCTGACTGACATACCCTATCTTTGCCTTTAACATCTGCCTGTCATTGGCGCTCGTAATCCTTTTTTCAAGCAGAAAGAGTTCACCGCCATCCATAGGCAGCAGTCCCAGGAGCATCTTGATAAAGGTAGTTTTCCCTGCCCCGTTGGCTCCGAGCAGACCCAAGATCTCACCCCGGTCCAGTCGCATATCAACATTGTCATTGGCAACAAACCTCCCAAACCGTTTGGTCAGTCCCCTGGCTTCCATTATAGTTTCAGGGATTGTTTCGCCCACTTCTTTACGGACAATCGAAATCTCAGGTATTGTGCCCCGTTTCTTGAGAAAGTTGACAAAGAAGAGCGCTTCCAGGGTTGGCTCTTTCGGTTTGACCTCTAAAGGGTTGAGGGAATATGTATATCCGTGAATGGTGATGGTTTGCTCAGCCGGATCTGGCGCAGCCTGGTAGGTAAAGGGCCGCATGCCTTCAATCAATTCTTCAGCTTTGCCCTGGGCAATTATTTCACCATCTTCAAATAGGAGCACCCTGTTCATTTTTTCAGCTTCAGCCATATAGGCGGTGCTGACGATGCAAAGTGTTTGCTCCTCGGCCACAATCTGTCTCAAAATGTCCCACAGCTCTAACCTGCTCATGGGGTCCACACCTGTAGTCGGTTCATCCAAGATCAGGAGTCTGGGGCGGTGGAGGAGCGTACAGATAAGCGCCAATTTTTGCATCATTCCGCCGCTCAAATTGCCAGCCAGACGCCTTACAAATTGCGACAGGCCCGCCATATGTAACAATCGCTCTTCATACGCCTTAAATTCCCTGTCTTTTTTGATCCCACGAATATCCGCAAAGAATTCCAGGTGTTCCCTTACACTCAATGTTTCATATAATATCAAGCCGAGGCCCTGGGGCATAAACCCAATATGATGTTTAAGCCTTTCCGCTTCTTTGGGAGAACGATAAGACTGATTTGAAAATACTATCTCTCCGTCAAACCTGATGATACCGGCAATCGTGTGCATTAAAGAGCTTTTCCCTGCACCATCCGCACCGATAAACCCTATGATTTTCCCTTGACTTGCCTCAAAGCTGACCGGTTTGAGCGCTATTTTTTTCTTATAAGAAACGGTGACTTTATTTACCTGTAAATAATTCACTGGTCTTGTGTGACCCGTATGAAACGAGAAGGTTAGGGGGGAACCCTTTCGGACAACTTACAGGTCTCCAAGGATTTTGGAACTTGCAGGCAACCCTTTGCCGTCAATTGTAATTACGCCGACTGCAGGTATCCCAAGTTTCAGACGATAATCCGGCGTAACCGGTTTCAAATGAACCGCATACACCCTCTGGATTCGATCGCTCTTGACATTTACCTCTTTCGGGGTAAACTCCGCCCTTTGTGCTATTCTCATCACCGTTGCATCTATCGCCATATCAGGATAGGCATCGAGGAAGATAACCGCTTTATCATTCAATTTGATCTTTCCGTTCTCAACTGTATCCACAAACATCTTCAAATAAAGCTGATCAGGGTCTATCAACGTGGCCACCACCATTCCAGGAGCCAGCACCTCTCCGGTCCGCGCCACCTTTTCAATTACCACACCGTTGACGGGTGCCCTGATAGTCAACTCTCTTATAGTTGCCCTCATTTCTTCCTTATTTGCTGCCAGCGAAGCAGTCTGACTACGGGCAGCCTCTATCTTTGCTCTCAGCGCCTCGAGTCTCTTTAGCCGGGTTCGGGCAATTTTAACGTCCGTTTTAGAGATATTGACCTTATGGTGAGCCTGTTTCAGTTTTTCCTTCGACGATTCGAGCTCTTTGGTGTTACTGTCCAGCTTGAGTTTTGCAAGTTCAAACGCATGCTTTTCAATGAGCTCCTTTTCGAAGAGTTCCCTTGTGCGGGCATAATCCTTTTCATCCTGAATAATCAGGAGCTTTAGATTGTCGATGGAACGGAGTAGCGATGCCTTTCCGGCAACGGCTATGTTTACACCTTTTCTTGCCTTTTCTACGGAAAGGGGAATTAATATACTGGCAATTTCATACTCTTTTTGCAAGGCTATAACGCTGTGCCGGGAGGATTGGAAGGTTTCTTCAATGCTTTTCAGTTTTGCTTTAAGCTCATCGCTCCTGATAATCGCTATAGTATCGTCTTCTTGAACCCTTTGCCCCTCTTCGATCAAGATCGATCGGATGCGCCCGGCATATTTTGTATTTAAAGCAATTATGTCCCCATCCATCCTACCGGTGCCGGCTATGAGATTGGAAGGGAGTTTTGAAGGGGAGAGCTTTTGATAAATAAAGAACCCGGCCAGCAACACCAGGAGCGCTGCGACTATTCCAACTATATAGTTTTTCACCACCGACTCCTTTGATGGGCTTGGTTCTGGGTGCGGCCATTATGTATTACATTAGGGACGGGGACGAAATAACTTCCCCATTTGTGCATCTCATCTTTAGGCCATCTTTGTCCGATCTTCAAACACAAAATCCTCAAAACAGTTCGACTATTCCTGCGGTTTTGCGTTTTAAGATCGAACAAATCCAACCTAAATCTGAGCGCCAACTTGAGGAAGTTACTTCGTCCCCGTCCCTTAGAGAGTGAAAAGGATGCGGTTATGCGACATCCGACAAAAAAAGGTTATACACAATTCGCAGAGACAGTCAATAAGAAAATGGAATTCCCGGGTTCAAATACAAGGCGATGAGAGGTCTTACCCTGCAAGAGGAGAGGACATAGATGACCTCGGATTGTATTGCAGGTAAATGGCATCGGCTTTGATTCTGCCCAGCAGCAGCAGAGGGAAAAGGGCAAGAAGTCCCCCGCAGATAAAGAGAAGGGTATAGCCAAAACAGGACCCAAAATATCCAGCCAGAACCGATGCACTTGTCATACCCACTACCACACAACTTGCCAGAAGCGTATAATGCACTCCCCCTATCCTCGGGTCCACCACATCCATCATGAAAGTGAAGAAGGCTGTAGTCACCATTCCTCCGAAGAGGTGTTCCAATGAGTTGAGTACCACGGCCATCGCATAATCGAATTTTGTGGTTGACATTACCCCCAGCCAGATGAGCATACTCGCCTGAAGCACAGAAAAATATATGAGGGAACGAAGACGACCCAGCCAGTTCACCAGGAACCCCCCGACCGCAGAACCTATGAAGCTAAACACGATACCGTACGTCCCTACAATAAAACCTATGTCCCGGTTGGAAAATCCGCGGTCAACAAGGAATACCTTGAACATACTCCCCCCAAACGACTCCCCGAACTTATAAAAAGTTACGAAAATGAGCAGAATAAATACCCCTTTCATACGAAAAAACACCTTCAAGTCCCGGAGTATGTTGATTTTAGGTGTGGTCACAGTGGATCCGGAGCCGTGAATCGCAGGTTCCTTCATGAAAAGGGGCAGGAGTAATGCCGTCCATATTATGAGGCCCATCAAGGGAAATATCAACCTAGCCCCCAGAGCATTACTATACGCAACAAGAAGCCCCCCTCCCAAAATCATCCCGAGTTTATAACCGGCAACCTGGGCGCTGTTTCCCAAACCCCTCTCTTCAGGACGGAGGATATCAACGGCAAAGCCATCTACTGCAATATCCTGGGTAGCGGAGAACAGGTTGAGTAAAAAGATAAACACAAGGAACAACCTCAGGTGTTCATCAAAATCAAACGGAAGGCATAACACAACAGATAGACCCATGAGGAACTGCATGGGAATGATCCAGCTCCGTCGTCTGCCCAATCGAGGAAGGTAGTACTTGTCTACGAGCGGGGACCACAGAAACTTGAGGCTCCATGGAAGGGCGAGCAGCCCAAGCCAACCGATTTCTTCCAGGGAAACACCCTGTCTGCGGAGATATATCGGGAGATAATGAACGAAAAACCCGAACGGAAGTCCCTGGGTGAAGTAAAGAACAGTAAGGGTGAGTAATTTCTTGGGACTGACGGGCATCAAGGATCCTTACCGGGGGTTGTCTTATTATACCGGCTTTTCAGGAGAATGTTTGCCTTTTCAACGCAATAAATCTTGACAGGCACAACATCTATTGATGGTCTAACTAGTGTCCATCCGGAAATGAAGAATTTGCCCTGCAATGGGTATGTTCAGAACGTCTCTGTATAGAAAGGCAATGGCATTTAATGCCTGTCGTTGAGTGGATGCGGCAACCCTGCCATGGGTGGCCAAATGCCTGAGAAAGGCTTCGATCTCAGTCTTGCCCATATCCTTGGGGTGTTTCCTACTTCCGTGAAATTTAACGTACAGTAAGATCCAGTCGCAATATTTCTTTTCAGTGCGATAGGAATAGTGATGATAACTTAATACCTGACGAACTTGGTCCATGAGACGTAGTAGAGGATCAGGTCTGAATTTTCGCTTTTTTTCCATGCTATTGAGTGATATCAGAGAAATATGGCAAAGGCAAGGCTGTTTTTACATATATACACACTCAATATAAAAATAAGCAGAAAGTAGCTGTGCGGATACTGAATCTGAACACCGGAGAGTCCTATGCTGGTCGCCTGGCCATCACCGGGAATCACCAGATCTACTTGCCAATAGAAATTCAAAAGATGCTGGAATAGAGGGATAGGGGACGTCTAGAAGAAACTAAGAAACTTGATGGGAGATGATTGATGTATTAATATATACTCGAGTTTTCGAAAAATAGTTCTTTGACAAGTTAGGGTTTCGGCATGGTTGTTGCTCTACGCTGCCGGATCAATTTGCTGTTCAGTAGATTCCTCCAAATAAAGTTAAATTGTAAATCTGGCTATTTGTCAACGCTGGTTTAAGAAATTCAAGACCGGTAACAATAAATGGTAGATGTTTGGCACATGGTACATTCATCTTTTCCTCCAAGCTTTGTGGGGTAAGATAACAGTATGCCAAACTATCTTTGCATATTTTTCTCGTAAAATCTACCATTATTTATCGATAAACTCTGAAAATCAGGTTATTTAGGCAGTCCAAATGTAAAATCAATTGCATAACATCATACATCATGCCAAATTCTTTGAATGTCGGTTAACTATTTTTCGAAAACTCAAGTAATTATGATGCGTTATTTAACCCCTCATTTCTCCTTTAATTCCTTATCCAAAAACGCCCGCCATGATATTGATCGTTCTTCTCCCCTCTGATCCATCAATCCTTCCTCTTCTATCTTTTCTCTCATCATCTCTTTCAACGATTTCCCTTTTCGATCTCCTCGCTCTTCGATCCAACCTTCTACCTCTAAATAGATCTCCTTAAGCTCTTCCATCCTCTCTTCCGAGGCATCCCAGTATCCCCTCTTCTCCGCTTCAAAGAGACGAGTTATCATATCTTCCATTGCCCACGGATTAGATTCTTCCATCTTCTTTCTCGTCTCTTCATCAAAGACGTATCTGTCGCATACCTCATCCCATATCCAGTTTTCCACCTTACCTGTGGTTGCTGCAAATCCCATTAAATTATCCACCCTGTCTGAGATGTTCAGAGCTCCATCGTAGCCATGCTCGAGCATCGCATCTATCCATTTTGGATTCAAGGTTCTCGTTCTGGATCCGCGCTCGATCGCGTCTTTCACGTCCTCCGTCTTTATGATCTCCTTTGTTGTATCGGTGATATACATCTCAGGCATCTTACCCGAGATCTTCTTCACCGCCATGGCGAAACCACCGGTGAACTCGTAGTAGTGGTCAAGATCCGTTATCTCAAAGTCCGTGAAATCCCTGACCTGCGAGACGACCTCCACATTTGAGGCATGGAACTCAAAGAGCTTTTGAACCTCTTTGGCGTGGATCTCCTTTCCATAGGCGTGCTTCATCCCGAATATATACTCATCTGCAAGTTCATCCTCAGATTCCCACGCAGAGGTATCGATGAGCATTGGGAGTATCGTCCCATAACCCCCCGCCTCGGGACCGAAGGTTCTTATATGTGCAAACGCAGGATCAACTCCGATATCTGCTGCCTTCTCCTTCAGCTCTTTTGTATGTTTTACCACCAGATTTTTATCCTCAGACTCATCGAGTTCTGATACCATCTTGAACGCCTTGTCCAATAATTCTAAGAGATTGGGGAACATATCCCGAAACATCCCACAGATGTTTATTGTAACATCTATCCTTGGCCTTCCGAGCTCTTCCTGGGAGATAACCCTAAGATCTGAGAAGTAGCCCCAGCCGCATCTCTTATCCGTCATCGTCGAGACGACCTCAACGCCGATCAGTCGCAGGATCTCACCGACCGACTCACCTTCCGTGTTTGTTGTCTCAAATCCCCACAGAACGATGCCTATGCTTTCAGGATACCTTCCATTCTCTTCCAGGTATTTTTGCACCACCTCTTCTGCAATCTTAACACCTCTCTCATAAGCGGCGGCGGTTGGAACCTTCGTTGCATCGAACTGGTATATGTTCCTCCCCGTCGGAAGAACTTCAGGCGCCCTTACCATATCTCCTCCCTTGCACGGAAGGATATATCCGGCGTCAAGCGCCCTCAAGAGGCTGCCTATCTCGTCAGAAGCCTCGGTCCTTTCTATCAGATCCAGGGCAAATAAAAGCGTCTTCTTTATATCTTCTCTATCTTTGAGATCAAGATCGTTGATCACCGCATCAACATCTCTCTTCTGAAGAAGGTCTCTTGTAATCTCTTTGACCTCTTCTTCTATCTCCTCAAGAATTTGGGCATACGTCTTATCTGATCGGCTCGGTTTTTTGGCTGGATATTTAAGCATTTCTTCATATCCGTATCCTCTCTGCACGGAAAGAATTCTGTGCATCGATCTTACCTCAAATCCCCTGTCGTATCTGATCGCAAAGGTTACATACTCTACAATGCCATCCTCATCAAGGTTTTCACCCAAACAATGAAGCCCTTTAGGAATGATTGATCGCTTCATCTCAAAGATCTTCTCGTGTATATCTTCCACAGATCCTTCAAGATGCGCCTCCTCTGCCTTCTTGATTATCATTTCATATACGATCTTTGCCCTCTCTGGGTTACTCGTCATAGCTCTATAATATTCGTCTATAAGATCCTCAAGCTCCGCATATTCGTCATATACGTCCGAAACCATATAAGCAGGGGAGGCATGGCTGATCATCAGTGCATAGCTTCTTCTCTTTGCAATCGTGGCCTCCGCGGCGTCATCCACCATATATAGATAGATGTGAGGTGTATCTCCAATCAAGACGTCCGGGAAACAGTCCTTTGACATGGCAACCTCCTTTCCCTCCCGAAACTCTAAAAGTCCGTGGGTTCCCCAATGGACGATAGCGTCAAATTCCTCTTCTATCCACTTATAAAATGCCAGGAATTGGTGGTGAGGAGCGGTACTCTTGTCGTGATACGCCGTTATCAGTTCTTCTACTTTTTCAGGCGAGACGATCGATGGCTGTGGCCCAATAAAGACATTTCCAAGGTTCACACCAGGTATGAGCAACTTCCCATCGCAGGTCATATCCTCTCCTGGGGGATTTCCACAAGAATTGAGCATCTTCTCTCTTGGTTTTTCTGGTATGCCATCTAACCATGGCAGATACTCCTCAACCGATATGTTTACGGCATGTTTAGCCGTCTCCTGTATCTCTGTCCAATCACCTGTGTTCACCTGTGAATTGTCCAGGAATAGATTTAGCAGATCTTCCTTTGTATCGGGCACATAAACGGTGTATCCCTCTTCTCTCATCCTTTTGAGCAGGTTCAAGAGACTATCAAAGACATCAAGGTATCCAGCGCCACCCCCCATGTTTCCTTCTCCGGGTGGATAGTTGTATATGACGATAGCGACCTTCTTATCTCTATTTTCCTTCTTTTTAAGCTTTATCCATCTTAAAGCGCGCCTGCATGATTTGATACACCTGTCTTCTATCGGTAAGGTCTGCATAAATCTAAGATTAGTATCCGAATCGATCTGGCTTGCCATCGCACATGCAGGTAAAGGCTCGATGGCGCCATCAAGTTCTGGAGCCATCACCGCACATGCTATATCGAGAGGTGCGATAAGATTTGATTTCTCCCACATCTTCAAGGGTGTCATGCACATCGCAAAAGGCGCCAACACCGGAACGTTCAGTCTTTCAAGCACCTTGAAGAGCTCCTTTGGGCCAGCCCACATAGGCCCTCCTGTCATCCTGTGATAGGCGCCTGCCCACAAAAATAGATCGATTATCGGCTTTCCATCCTCAAAGAAGAATTCTTCCATGATTCTATGGAATGATAGCGCTTTCATATAACCGCGAATGCAGATCACGTTCGCATCACATTCCAACGTTCTGATGAAGAGATCAACCGTTGGACGGGACATCCCCTCAAACTGCCCACCATAGAAGACCATGCCGACAGTCATCTCTTTCTCCATGCCTTTCCATCTTCTATAGTCATCTAAATTACGAAAAGTCTGCGGTGCATCGGGATGGTATATCCTGTTTTCCTCTTCGATTATCGGTGGTTCTATCTCCACATTCGCTTTTAGATTTCCATACTCGCTTGAAAGAAGCAGCAAGAAATTCTTCATGTTCTCCTTGGATGCAGAGAAAAAGAAGTTATTTATGAGGAACAGGTTTCTATAATCCTTTAAAATTCCGATCTTAGGCAGATGTCTTATTATGGGATCGATCTTCCAGATCATATCCACAAGCTTTTGAGGATCCTTTATCGAGGTCATATCGAATCGATCGATGATCGCATCGACGTCGATCTCTTCATCAAAGATTTTAACGATCGCCTTCAGAAAGCGCCTAAAAATTTTTGAATTTACCAATCCTGGGATCTTTTTATCCTTTATCTTATCTGTAAAAGCCTTCGATCTTATGGATCCCATCCGCAAGAGTATGCCTTCCTCAGGAGAACCATAATAGCTGCCGAAGCCCATCGTTGCCGCTAAAACGGTGTTCTCCGTCTTAGAGAGGACTTCGGATATTATTTGACCAAGCAGATCGCCACCTCTGCCATCTATAAATACAACATGGCTGGTTGCTAAATCGGATTTAAAGATATCAAGATCGACCAGTTCCTTCTCTATGTCGTGTGTTCCATATACCTTCAGGTCGATTACATCCCCGTATTCATCGTTGATCTCCTTTAAAGCCTCCACTAACTCTATTGAGCCCAAGAAAGATACATAAGTTATTTTGGTTTTTTCTCCATTCATGGATCTCATCCTCGTATAGGTCTTATTGGCAAGATGTAAGCCGCCCTCTCATGATTGATCACTTCTGTTTCAACGCCATAGACGTGCTCTATGTTTTCAGGCGTGAATACAGAGGCAGGATCGCCCGCGGCATATATCTCCCCACTTTTCATCATTATTATTTTGTCAGCGTATCTTGAAGCTAAATTCAGGTCATGGATCGCCATTATCGCTGATATTCCGTTCTCCTTCACCAGATTTTTTATTATGTCCATCACTTCGAGCTGATGCTTTATGTCAAGATTTGAAGTGGGTTCATCAAGCAGAATAATATCAGGCTCCTGTGCTAAAGCACGAACGATCAAAACTTTTTGCTGTTGCCCCCCACTCAGCTCATTAAAATCCTTCATTGCAAGGTCCTCAATCTCTAGCATGCTTAAGGTCTCCAAAACTTCTTCAATATCTCTCTCACTGCTGCGCCACATTATATATGGAGAGCGGCCCAAAAGAACCATATCAAAGACGGTGGTCAAAAATGCGCTTGGGTTTGTTTGAGGAACATATCCCATCTGCTTGGCCATATCTTTGCCTCTCATCTCCCATATCTCTCTTTCATCTATCAGTATGCTCCCTTTAGTAGGCTTAAGCATCCTATCTATACAGCGAAGAAGCGTGGTTTTTCCTGTTCCATTTGGTCCTACAATACCTAAAATTTCTGATGCCCCTACTTCAAAAGATAAATCTTTGAGTATTGGTGCGCTTCCGTAGCTGAACCCCACATCTTTCACTTTCAGTTTAACCATTTTAAAAACTCTCCTTCTTTCTTCTTATTGCAAGGTAAAAGAGTAAAGGACCACCCAAAAACATTGTAAATATTCCTACAGGTATGGCACCTCCCAGAGATATTCCTACAAAGCCATCGAGACCAAGCAGAAGAGAAGCGCCTATAAGACCCGATGCAGGAATTAAAAATCGATTATCACTACCAATGATCCCTCTGCATATAAAAGGGGCTATCAATCCTATGAATGCAAAAATCCCGGCGAATGAGACAACAGCGGCGACCGCGAGCGATGCAAGTGCGAGACAAATCACTCTTGTCCGCTCAACATTTATGCCAAGACTCTTTGCAGTATCATCTCCAGCGCTCAATGTGTTCAGGTCCCATGATTTAAGCATGAGGAGTAGAATACAGATAGCAATGATGATAGAGACAAGATAAAGCACAACCCATGGCGCAGGTTTTATGCCGCTTAATCCCGCAAGATATGTCATCGGAAAAAAGGTGAACATCAATGCAACACCTCCTAAAATCATCATCTCCGATGTTACACCTCTATATTTAGATAATTGTTGGAAGAGAAGAAAAGGGAGGAAAGCGAATACGAATGCAGTTATTACCGTAAGAGATAGTTCTACATAAGGAGAGATACCAAGTTTTCCACCAAAGCCAGAACCGAGCATCCCACCAAATGCAGCCGTAGATGCTATACCTAAAGTAAAGGGAGATGCCAGCGGATTTCTTAAAACCCCTTGCATCGTCGTTCCTGCAATTGCAAGCCCTAATCCTGCTAAAAGTCCCATAATAACCTTGTTTACCCTTTTCCATACCATTATAACAATTTTATATGATTCAAGAGCATCATAGATATTTAATTTCCCATCCTCCGTTTTTCTTATGATGTATTCTCTTACATCTCCACTTCTCTCATCTCTTATCACCCATCTCTTCTCTTCTGCTTTCGTAACGGTGGCACTCGTGGAGAGCCGTCTTTTCTCTTCAAGCCCTTGCTTCAACTCTTCAGGTAAAATGCCTCTGTTCAAGTCCTCTTCTAATCCTGATCTATTATCCACGCTGAACAAATATCGAATCTCTTTTGGAGCAGGGTTAAAACGGTCGGGGGAGAATTTATGCAAGATAGAAACGTAAGTGTCGGATAAAGAGATGTCTGCGGAGCCGATTGACGGAGATATGATTGCGATACCGAATAATAAAAGAAGGGAAAAGATAGTAAATAATGTCTTCTTTCCGGCAGATCTTTTATATTGTTCTTTTATTTCTGCTCTCTTTGCCTTTTTTCCATCCGATATCCTCTTGATGCTCGAATCCGAAGCCATTTTTTATCTTCTCCAGTTTTTTTCATCCCGGCAATGGCGGATACACAAATACGCCGTGCTTACTCACATCGAAGTTAATGCCGGTGAATTGATCCACGTACTGCTGTTGCATCTCTACCGGGTCTAAATCGCTGTATATCTCAGGCTGGAGTATCTTCGCCAAGTAGGCAAGACCAACAGGACTACCTGGTCCGCAGACGACGGTGTGGTGGAGCACAAAAATGCGGTCGTCATACCCTGCTGTTGTTCCTCCAAACTCCTCTCTCAGGTCGTCATAGTATGGTTTCATTCCTATCTCGTCCGCGTCGATCATCAAGCCCATCAGAAAACCAAAATGCCGTGCTATATCCCGCATTACAGGGATATATTTTTCCAGATACAACTTTGAGACGTCCGTCTCCGCCGGGTTATCCGTTTCATATCCTCCTACTCGGAAATTAAACCCTGCTGCGAGCCCCGGAATTACTTCTGGATCCTGTTCTATAATCCACTCGTGTTCTACCAATGAAGCTCCTTTCATTATTACAATATTTTCTATAGGTCTAACCATTCCCAAAATCTCTGTGATACGCGGCATTGCATTCCCTAAAAGTTCCTGCACATCCAGTGATGGTAGATCGTCAGCTATATTCTTTCCGCCGCTTGTCCACATATCAGCCCACATACAGTCATCGGTCATGGTCATGTGTGGCATTCCTCCAAGTCCCATAAGTCCTATCGTCTCATCGACCGGCGACCCGTATCTCTCCCAACCTGTAACCATCGAGAAAGGTAACCCTAACTCCGTATAGAAATCAGGTTTCTCTGCATCAGAAATGCCTCTTCCTCTATCTATTATTGGATTAACCGATCTATCATACCATTCAACGTATTCATCGGCTTTATCTTCTGCATCAAGCAGGTATCCAAGTCTTCTTACTTCGTCTCTTACTGTTGGTATCGCGTAAAGATCCAATCGGAGTACCGGTATTTCAGGTTCAAGGTTCTCTTCAAGCCCTACATAGACACCCGGTATCACGGTCTCATGAGGAGGATTGTATATACCCGGGGCATAAACTATGACTATATCAGGATCCAACTCCTGTATCGCCTCTATATCTGGCATAGCCCCCATACCTATCTCCTCTGCATTGGATGCTATATGAGGGAAGAAGACCTGCTGTGCCCATGTACTCACTTCAATTCCGACTATTTTCTCCTTCTCTCCAAGAAGTCTAACGGCCTGTGTACTGTCTGGATTCAGCGTAACGATGGTTTCTATCGGCATAGGTATCGTCTTTGCATTTCCTTCAGAATCGATGATCGTAAGCTCTTTCTCCCTTCCCGCTATGATCGCCCTTATCTGCGTTATATCATCCACGTTAATCTTACCATCGTAATTTGCGTCTGCTAACTTGGTAGCACGTCTCTTACCTGTTATTATCTCTTTTACGTAGGTTATATCTCGCTCATCGATGGTATCGTCCTCATTTGCGTTTCCATAGACGCCCAAAGTATCGCCTGCACCTATATCTACATC
The DNA here is from genome assembly GCA_902158735.1 of Candidatus Methanolliviera sp. GoM_oil. GTDB lineage: Archaea > Halobacteriota > Methanoliparia > Methanoliparales > Methanoliparaceae > Methanolliviera. Next base: position 364 of record CABGHG010000014.1, on the reverse strand, counting down.
ACGCGAAAGCACTGGGGGCATCAGAGATACCAGCAGTATAAGACAGGCGATGGCTATGCCCGCGAAAATTTTTTTATTCATCTCGCACCTCACAAAGTTTGAGATTTTTTCTCGTGTTAGATCCTTTCATCACTTGTTAATAAGTTTTTCGGTTTTTATGTTACGAAATACTACTAAAATACTAATTGTTACAACATTCTTCTAGAAAGTCTATGGATTCATAGCATCAAAAAGTAAACCAAAAACATTTGATAGAAAAAAGAGATGGGAAACGAGACGGTGCTAACAGATTTTTGAATAGATATTTGGAAACGACGAAATACTTGTAGAAAAGGAATTTTCAACCCTGTTCTGGATTAGAATG
>CABGHG010000013.1 GCA_902158735.1 Candidatus Methanolliviera sp. GoM_oil | reverse complement strand
ATAATAAAGGCGAGCTGGTGCGGAGATGAGAGATGCGGTAAGGAGATGGAAGAGAGATCTGGTGCGGATATACTTGGAGAGATACTTGGAGAAAAAGAGGATGGAATATGCCCAATATGTGGGAAAGAGACTGAGATAAAGGTTTATCTTGCAAAGACGTACTGATTATGATTTACACTCATTTGAGGAGTTTTTTACAAAACTCTCGATATAACATATAAACACCCGTGAAGAAGCCGATGAAGATTCCCACAGTGATCCCTAACGCGGCAAAATCTTCGCCAAAGAATTCTTTAAATGAGAGATACCCGATGAGTGCCATGATGACCACGCTCATCCCAAACTCTGTTCCGACTGCGACAAGTTTCACCGCCTGTGAGGCGGGTGTTGGAATAACCTCTCTCTGTGGTCTTTCTCTTTTTTTCATATATCATAATATTATGTATAATATAGTATATATATTAATCCAATACTGTGAAGGAGTTGGTGATCCCAACGATCTTCGGTGCTTCAAATCCAGACACAAGGATCACATCGAAACTTCGCTTTTTAGATTACCGTTTAAAATCCGGTGGATCATATTGTAAGAACTTTATATCTAAACGACGGCAGGGAGAGAATTATTATATATACCACCAATCTAAACCCACTCGATTGGAAGTGAAAAGATTGCGAAATTCATTCACGATCGCGAAATACAAGCTTTTGAATGCGTTCAATATGATGCTTGGATCAAAAGGAACGATCATCGCGAGCATCATATTCTTCGTCTTTATGTGTGGGATGCTTATTTTTGTCTCTTTTTTCATGCTGGATCGGATAGAGACCGTCTTTGATTATCTTCCCATAATATTGGGAATATTCTTCATACTACCAATCTTTAACGGGTTTAGAGGACGGGGGATGCGTGCCTCTCCTGAGGATCAGGATTTTATCCTCACAACTCCTGTAAATCCGAGAGAATACTTTATGGCGATCCAGATAACAGCCATATCATCGATCTTGATCTTCCTGCTTCCGGTCATTTTGATATGCGTGCTTTTGGTTCTCCATTCCCTACAACTATCCCTGCTTGGGTTCATTCCTATAATTCTCTGTATTGTATTCTTCATCTGCCTGATGAATCTAGTCGCAGCCGGCGTGAGAATGGTCGTTGAGAGGAAGAGACTCCTATTATTTGTCATGCCCATTGTGCTTTTATTGGCATTTGTATTTTATTCTTTGCCCATCCTCTACAATATCCTTCCAAACGTCCTCGCGGCCAACGTCATCAAGTATTCTTTCAGCCCTCATCAAAATCCAACTGATGCCTATATCCCCCTTCTTGGAATGTTCATCTGGTATATAGCACTACTATCCATCTTCTTCCTCGGTCTTAGATCTCACTATGATGTGATGATAAAGCCGATAGAGGATAGAACGAGAGAACCGATATTAGAGATCTCGATGACAGGAGGAGTAAGGGAGATACTCATTCGAAGGGAGCTTCTCTCCATCATACGAACGAGAACGATGCTTTCGCCTCTCATGTATATCTTCATCTTTCTGTTAATACCGCTATTTAACTGGATGGGGAGAAAAGGATACATGTTCGCCTCGTCCCGGGGCGGTTTTGAATATGTGATCTTTGCTACGATCATGTTTATGGTGATGGGGGTTAGCGGGATGGTTCAAAAAAGGTTTTCCAAAGAGAGAGGGACAATATGGATTCAGAAATCGCTGCCGTTGAAGACCGAACACGTGGTTGATTCGATATCTTACGCCGTAACGATAGTCGGGATGGTCTATGCCATCGTGATCTTGATCATACTCTCAATATTTTATGGATCTCAGACATTTGCATATATCCCACTCATCATCGCAACAGGGGCAATAGGTGCCAACTTCAGCGTGTATTCAAACATCGCATCTCCTGTATCAGAGGATATGATGATTCCGCCGAACATGCCCTTCATGATGTTTTTATCGTTCCTATTGATTACTCCCTGTTACATACCCGTCTTATACATGCCTATGTTGGCATCGTATTTCGGCATGGATCGTGTCAGTACCTCCTTGATACTTCTAACCTCACTTCTCGTCCTGATATACGCCATACCAGCCACGTTTTTTCTCAGGCGGGCGGCGGCAAAGAAGCTGGACGAATATGAGGCAACAGTTTAATAAGAAGTTGATTGGAGAACCATAGGTTTTCGTATGAAGGATATATTAGCAGATGTGGGCGGAAGACCGGGTATAGATTGTCGTGGATTTTGCAGATATTGTTATTTTAAGGGCGTAAAAGGAGAAGAACCTCTGGGGTGTAAATATTGCCCCCCATCTAAAAGAGGATGCGATTACTGTACCGATAAAGTTAGAGAGAAATATTTTGGATTTATACCATTGAATATGGTATTAGGGGCAGTTTATACAGATTTTAAATTTAGTGGTGGGGAAACAATCGTAATAAGTGGTGGAGGAGATCTCAGTTGTTACTCCGACCTTTTAGAATTGACAAAAGGGCTCACAAAGATCGGGTTGCCAATACATATAAATTATACCAGTGGAAAGGGGTTTGACAATGAAGATGGAGGAGAGGCAGATTCTCTGGTGAAAAATAATATTTCAGAGGTTTCTTTCACAGTATTTTCTACCGACAGAGCATTGAGAAGAGAATGGATGAATGATAAGTCTCCTGACGCTTCCTTGGCAAATTTAAAGAGATTTTGCGAGAGCTCGGATGTTTATGCGGCATCCATCGTCATTCCTGGTGTGAATGACGGAGAAGACCTCTATAAAACCTGCTCAGACCTGGAAGATATGGGAATAAAAGGTATGATCTTGATGAGGTTCGCTAACTATAGAGAGCAGGGACTCATTCTTGGAAACGATCCAATAATAGAAGGAATAGATCCGCATTCTGTTGGGGATTTCAGAGAGCTCGTCACGGAGATAAGTAAAGAATTTTCATTTAGAGTGACAGGAACGCCACTTTGGGATCCTGAGATAGGATCCCCTTATACAATAAGAAGAGAAGATGAGATATTGAGAGAACTCCCAAAGATTGAGAGAGAGGCGACAATTCTGACGGGAAAAATTTCTGCGCCGTTTTTAAGCGAGATATTCGATAAGATATCCGATAAAATTGAGGTTGTGCCTGTCGATAAGGATATAGGATGCCTAATAACAATAGAAGATATTAAAAAATTGAGTTTGGACGATATAAAAGAGACGGTGATATTTCCTGGAAGAGCATTCGTGCATGATAGGGAGATCGAAGAGTTACTATGTAGAGACGGCGTCAAAAGGTTAATAATCAGGGGTCCTGATCGGCTCACTGCCGACGGAGAGATGAGCATATCTATGAGTAGAGAGGAGGTCTTGGAAGAAGAGAAGAGAGCACTAGAAGAACTTATAAGGATGATAAATTTCTATGGGGTTTAGACATGATTGAATGAATGTTGCTTTTAGTTGTTTTCATCTGTTTGCTTACTTATTTTATATATCTTACCTTCACACACCCCACCTATAGATTCTTTGACGTTATTTTTAAATATCTATCTCTCTTACGTAGATAAAAGGGAGATTGGGTTTACGTGAAAATAATTGAGCAGATATCGGATTTTCTAAATCCACTAAAGATTGATATCTCACTGTATACGGCTATTTTTGAATTGGTTATCACAAAAATTAAGGGACCTATATTTTCGATAAAGGCGGCATATAAACGAGGAATTCTGAATTTCTTCAATTCATACTACTGCAATGCGATAAATAAGTTGGGAAATCTATTCATAAATGGAGAGCTCTCTTTAGAAGACTTACTCTTTGCCATGACGTCAAATACGAGCATAACCGATGCGACTTATGTGAAGAGAGAAGGAAAGATAGATTTTTGAGCACAAAAAAGATCAAAAATTACGTTAATAGAAGTTATGAGTTATTACAGGATCTCTTACTCACGACAAGGCGATATAAAGGCTTGAGCTTCATCGAGAATCTCAAGATCATCAACCACAATAAAAGACACAAGACGAAGCCGGAAGAGATCGTAGAGCTAACGACAATAAAAAAATAAAAAAATAAAAAAATTACGTCCTTTCGACTGCCAACTTGATATCCTCGTCTTTTACCGTCTTTCTCCCGGCATGCTTGGCCAATTTTACAGCTTCTACAGCTATTTTAGCTCCCTGCTCTTCAAGAACCTTTGCCAATGCCACTCTTGCATCGTCACTAACTCTCTCAGCTCCGGCATTTCTAATGATCCTATCAACCGGTGCAATTGGAAGTTCAACCATTTTTTTCTCACCTCCTTAAGATTAAACAGAAGCTAAACTCTAATATCCAGTTTTAGACTTCCATCATATCCTGATTCTAAAATAAATCTATATAAACTTTTTGTTTACAAACAATCATTTTTGAGCCTTGAAGCCCAAAAAAGTTTCATACAGGGATAAAATTAAAATATGGGAGTCTCCTTTGATAGGATTAGATGAATGAGAAGATTAAAAACTTTCCATCGGATGACCCCGTGATCGTCACCTGCGGTCTGCCGTACGCAAATGGGGCCTGCCACATAGGTCATCTAAGGAGCTACGTGCCTGCAGATATCTTCGTCAGGTTTTTAAGGAAGTTAGGGCAGAAAACCCTTTTTATATGCGGTTCTGACGCCCATGGAACCCCTATAGTCATAAATGCAAATGAATTGGGAATAGAACCGAAGGAACTTGTTCAAAGATACCACAAACATTTCAAGAAAGTATTCGGGGAGATGGAGATCATATTTGACAGATATGGCTCCACGGATGATCAAACAAACCATGAAAGAACGAAAGAAATAGTTAAAACGCTCATAGATGGGGGATACATCTATGAGAAGAGCACAGCTCTGGCATACTGTAAAAACTGCAAGATGTTTCTTCCCGACCGATATGTGGAAGGTATATGCCCAAGTTGTGGAATGAGGGCACGTGGAGACGAATGCGATCAGGGGTGTGGAAGATATCTGCAACCAGGCGATCTGTTAGATCCAGTTTGCACGATATGCGGGGGAAAGGCAGAATACAAGGATAGAGAACACTACTTCTTTAAACTTTCTAAGATGCAGGATTTTTTGAAGGGTTATCTGAATGATCTGGATGGAACGGATAACGCGATAAACTATGCGAGAGAATGGGTCTCAAAAGAACTCAAGGATTGGTGCATAACGAGAGATCTCGACTGGGGCGTCAAATTCCCGGGGAGAGACGATCTTGTAGTTTATGTCTGGGTAGATGCCCCCATAGGGTACATCGCCTTCACGGAAGAATGGGCAAGAGGGAATGGGGAGGACTGGGAGGTATATTGGAGGTGTAAGGATAATGATAAGAGGGCAAAGATCATCCATTTCATAGGGATGGATATCACCTACCACCACTGCATACTATGGCCCGCTCTTCTTAAAGCCGCAGATTACAACCTGCCATCTGCCGTTATCGCCTCAGGGATGGTAAAGATAGATAATAAAACGTTCTCAAAGAGCCGGGGATACGTTATATGGCTTGAAGAAGATTACTTAAAGAAGGGGTTTCATCCCGATCTCCTGAGATATTACCTCTCCAGCTACACATCGCATACGAAAGAGCTTAACTTCTCATGGGATGTCTTTCAGGAGAAGATAAATAATGAGTTGATCGCGTCTCTTGGAAACTTCATCTATCGAACGCTTCTCTTAACTTACAAGAATTTTGGAGTGATTCCAGAAGGAAGAGTAGATGAAGAGATCATAAAGAAGATAGGCGAAGTTGAGAATAATTATATCGATGCAATGATGAATTATGAGTTTAAGAAGGCGATAGATGGGGCAATGTCGCTATCTGCTTTTGGAAACGTTTATTTTCAATCTAAAGAGCCCTGGAAATTGATTAAGGAGGATAGAAAAGCATCTTCAAGCGTTTTGAAGGGATGTATCCAGATAATAAAGGCATTGATCATCTTACTCGAACCTGTGATGCCCAGGAAAATGGAAGAGGTGAGAGAGTCCATCCATCTATCTGCAGAAGAGACATCATTTGAGAACGCGTTGGTCGAGATAGAGTCCGGGATAGAGATCGATAAACCAAAAATACTTTTTGAGAAGATAGAGGATGAGAAGATCGCCGAGATGAAGAATATCTTGGATGAGAGGCTTCGGGTCGCGGAGAAAAGATGCAATATTTAAGAGGAATGCACATAGTAACAAAGCGGAAAGAAGAGAGGATTAAATTATAAAAAAGATTTGGGGGAATTTATATGAAAATAGTGGTTTTGGGAGGGTGTGGAACGGTTGGGGCGACGGCGGTAGGAGATCTGGTCTCTGACGATACTTTTTCTGAGATCGTTGTTGCGGATAAAAACATCGAGAAGGCGAGAGGACTGGTATCTAAATTAGATTCAGATAAATTATCGGCTGTATTTGTAGATGTTACCGATGCCAAGAGCTTAAGAAAGGTTATAGAAGGCGCATCACTGGTTCTAAATGTGGTGGGGCCATTTTACAGGTTTGCCGAACCAATTACGAATGCTGTAATCGAAGAGGGGATCAATTGTGTAGATATATGCGATGATTATGATGCAACCATGAAGCTGCTGGAGATGGACGAAGATGCCAGAGAAGCCGGTATAACAGTTTTAACCGGGATGGGGTCCTCGCCCGGCCTTGCAAATCTTCTCGCAAAATTTGGCTCTAGTCAGCTTGACGAGACCGAAGAGATCCACATACACCACGTGCATGGAGGAGAGGAAGATGAAGGGGCGGCGGTGGTTTATCACAGGATTCATTCGATCGAGGGAGAGATCCCGATATTCAAAGATGGAAAATTGGTGAAGGTAAGGTCATTTGAGAAAGAGGGAATAGCTGAGATAGAAGATGTGGACTTTTATGACCCCATCGGTGTAGTAAGGGTTTATCCCTATCCACATCCAGAGACGATAACGCTTCCGCGTTACATCAAGGGGCTTAAAAAAGTTACAAACAAGGGATCTATACTGCCAGAAGCTTACTATATCTTCATCAGAGATATGGTGAAGTTGGGTATAACGGGCAGAGAACCGATCAGCGTTGAGGGACAGAAAGTTGTGCCAGTAGAATTTACCGTCTCTTACATACTATCGGAGAGAGAAAAAACGTATATAAAAATGCTTGATGGGAAGATGGGGAGTCTAAAAGTCGTTGTTAAGGGAAAATTAAATGGAGAACCTCACCAATATCACTTTACAGCGACGTCTAAAGGGACCGGCATGGGTGAGGGAACGGCGATACCCGCATCGATCGGGTCGCATCTCATGGCAAACGGTGAAATAAAGGAGAAGGGAGTTTTTCCTCCCGAGGCATGTATTGACCCCATGACTTTCCTCGATGTTGTTAAGACCAAAGAATCACTGAAAAAGGGCGAACCGCTCATCTTTGAAAGCATCGACAAGGACGGCAACGTAACGAGGATGGAAATTTAATGAGGTGATATGTATGAAAAAATTTTGGGAAGTAGATGACCTGGAGGGGTATCCAAAGGCCCTTCCAGAGGGTGTAAATGACGAGGATGACTACCTGATTGCTACATATTATGTGGAACTCCCCCCGAGCTGGAACACACCAAAACTTGCTGAAATGCTTGCTGTAGAGCAGAGCACGGGAACATGGGTTGCAGTACCCCAAGAAACCCCCGAGGTCAGAAGAAAACATGTGGCGAAGGTAACCGGGGTATATGAAGTCCCAAACTATGAATTTGAGTTACCATCGGATATCAAAGAGAGAAGATATCTTGTACAGATGGCTTTTCCTGTTGTGAACTTTGGTTCGCAGATACCGCATCTGCTCACTGCCGTGGCGGGAAACATATCTATGGCGGGAAAGGTCAAGTTGCTCGATCTGAAATTTCCCAAAGCTTATACCGAGGGATTTCAGGGGCCAAAATTTGGAATCGACGGGATACGTAAGATACTCGGTGTACCCAAGAGACCTCTATTGAACAATATGATCAAACCTTGCACGGGATACCCTCCAAAGGTGGGCGCAGAACTCTTATACCATGTGGCAAAGGGAGGAGCGGATTCGATAAAGGACGACGAGCTGATGGGTAATGAGAGTTTTAACCGTATAGAGGATAGAGTTCCGCTATATATGGAGGCGGTAGATAAAGCGGAGGAGGAAACAGGAGAAAAGACGCTCTATAGCGTCAATGTCACAGGGCCGGTCTCCAGTCTGCTTGAAAATGCAGAGATGGCGGTCGAGTTGGGCGCCAACTCAATATTGGTCAACTACCTCACGGTCGGTCTTTCGGCAATGAGAATGCTCGCAGAGGATCCAAGCATAGATGTGCCCGTGATGGCACACATGGACTTTGCCGGTGCGATCTATGAATCTCCATGGTCTGGGGTATCATCACACCTCATTCTCGGTAAATTACCGAGAATATGCGGGGCAGACATAATTGTGACGCCGGCGCCGTATGGTAAAGCACGCATCCTCAAAGAGCGATATATGGAGATGATACAACAACAGGTATTCCCTCTGCGTGATATCAAACCTTCTATGCCGATGCCCAGCGGTGGAATCGCCACGCCGATGGTGGAGGATGTCATAAAGGATATTGGATACGACATCATGCTCGGATCGGGGGGAGCCATACATTCGCACCCGATGGGCCCAGAGGCTGGAACAAGGGCATTTAGACAGGCAATAGATGCTGTAATGGATGGAAAATCACTAGGAGACGCGATGGAGGAATACGAAGAGCTAAGAGTTTCTATAGATGCTGCCATCAAAGCACTTGAGGATCTGAAGGATCTGATGTAACGACGTTTTGGTACTTTTAGGAGTTGGGGGATAAAGATGGGTGGAAGAGATCAAAAAATCGTCAAAAAGCTCGAGAAAAAGATCGTGAAGAAAGGATTTCCCGACGTCAAAATTTCTGCAGACGAGGGGATCGTACGCCTCAATGGACGGGTCAACTTGTGGAGTGAGGTCATTACGATAGGTTATCTGGCCGCTAAGACAAAGGGTGTCAAAGGCGTAATAAATGATGTAACTGCAGGAGAAATCGAAAGAAAAGGAGAGGAGAAAAAAGTAACGAAACGCGGTGTGTATGAGAATGTTTCCCTACCAAAACGGGCAGACGTTGTTATAGTGGGTGGTGGTGTAATAGGGTGTTTTATTGCGAGAGAGCTCTCCCGTTATAAGTTGGATGTCGTCCTCCTCGAAAAAGAATCGGATGTAGCGTGTGAGGCAACCAAGGCAAACAGTGGTGTGGTTCACAGTGGAATAGGCGAATCTTCCGGTACCCTGAAGCAGAAACTCAACGTAAAGGGAAATAAAATGTGCGACAAAGTATGTGAGGAGCTGAACGTTCCCTTTGAAAGAGATGGACTGTTGATCGTTATAACGACCGAGACCCTCCCACCAAAGGTAAGAAAGGTACTCCCCTCCTTCATTTCGAACTTTATCTGCGAGAAGATCATCCCCTATGTCATTTTTAGAAAGGGGAAGAAAGCGGGAATTCCTTTACGGCCTGTTAAAAGAGAAGAATTACTAGAGATGGAGCCGAACATAACTGATAAGGCAATAGTTGGCGTTTATTCGCCCACCTATGGGGTGGTTTATCCTTATGAGATTACTATCGCTTTGGCCGAGAACGCGATTCAAAACGGGGTTAAAATAGCACTGAACACAGAAGTGGAGGATATTTTAGTTGAAGACGGGAAAGTGAAGGGAGTCCTAACTGACAGGGGAACGATAGAAGCTGAATATGTGATAAACGCCGCCGGAATATTTGCAGATGAAGTGGCGGAGATGGCAGGAGCGAGGGAATTTAGTATCCACCCGAGAAAAGGCAGCATCATAATATTCGATAAGGACATGAAGGGATATATTAACCATTCGCTCTCTGAGCTTATATTGCCACAAGATCCACACACAAAGGGAGGTGGGATATTCACAACAGTAGACGGGAATCCCAACTGGGGGCCAGACGCCATCGAGGTTTCGGATAAGTATGATAAATCCGTCACGGCAGAGGAGATCGATACCATATTTGAATGTGGCTCCCTCCTGCCCGATTTCCAAAAGAGTTCATTGATCACCTACTTTGCCGGATTGAGGGCGGCGACCTACGAAGAGGACTTCTTCATCAAAGCGTCGGAGAATGTTTTAGGATTTGTAAATGTTGCGGGAATCCAATCACCCGGCTTAGCATCGTCTCCGGCGATCGCGGAGATGGTGAGGGGTATCTTAAGGGAGATAGGTCTAAAGATGAGGGAGAAGGAAGAGTTCAACCCAATCAGGAGAGCGATACCCAAATTTAGTAACCTTAGTATAGAAGAGAAGAAGAAGCTCATAAAAGAGAATCCACTCTATGGGAACGTTATTTGCAGATGTGAACATGTGACAGAAGGAGAAGTAGTCGATGCGATACACCGACCGCTCCCTGCCACAACCGTCGATGCGGTCAAGCGCAGAGTGAGAACGGGCATGGGTAGATGTCAGGGTGGATTTTGTGGTCCCAAGGTGGCGAGGATTCTTGCCAGAGAGTTAAACATTCCCTTAGAAGAGGTTACAAAAGATGGTCCCGGCTCAAACCTCTTCGTGGGAAAGACCAAAAGTTTGCTTGCGGAGGAGGCGTAAAGATGATCGAGGTCGATGTTGCCATAATCGGGGGTGGCCCCGCGGGATTGGCATCTGCGATGAAAGCTTGCGAAGAGGGCGTCAAAGATATCTTGATCATTGAACGGGGCATGGAACTTGGAGGGATACTTCTCCAGTGCATCCACGACGGTTTTGGCACCTTCATCTTTGAAGAGACGCTGACGGGTCCCGAATACGCACAGCGTTACATAGATGAGGTGAAGAAGACCGGGATCAATGTCAAATTGAATACGATGGTTCTCGAGATAGATTCAGCGAAGAGAATAATTGCAGTCAATCAAGAAGATGGTCTTTTGGAGATCGAGGCGAAAGCGATCATTCTATCGATGGGCTGTAGAGAGAGGACCAGGGCACAAATTCTAATCCCCGGAGACAGACCATCTGGGATCTATACGGCGGGCGTAGCCCAGAGGTACATCAACATCGAGGGGGTGATACCGGGGAAGAAGGTAGTTATTCTCGGCTCTGGAGATATAGGTATGATCATGGCAAGGAGATTCACGTTGGAGGGAGCGGAGGTTGAGGGCGTATATGAGGTCATGTCTAATCCCGGCGGATTAACGAGGAACGTCGTTCAATGCGTAGAAGACTATGAGATCCCGCTTCACCTCTCTCACACAATCACCAACATCAGGGGTAGAAGAAGGGTTGAGGGTGTAACCGTGGCAAAAGTCGATTCTGAGATGAGGCCGATCAAGGATACGGAGAGATTCGTTCCCTGTGATACTGTAATTCTCTCTGTAGGATTGATTCCAGAGAACGAGCTTTCAAAATCGGCGGACGTGGGGATGGATCCAATAACGAACGGTCCTATCGTGGACGAGCAGATGCAAACATCCGTTCCAGGTATATTTGCCTGTGGAAATGTAGTTCACGTACACGACCTGGTGGATGACGTCTCCAAGGTCGCAGAGGTAGCTGGGAAGGGTGCCGCGGGATATATCGATGGAAAGCTAAAGAAGAGAAGATCTCCCATAAAGGTGAGGGCGGGAAGAAACGTCAAATACGTCGTCCCCCAGATCATTCACGGAGAGAAGTTTGACGAAGATATAAGGTTTTATTTACGTGTTAAGGAGATAGAGAAGAGCGTGAAGACCGTCGTCTTGGCCGATGGAGAAAGGATCTTTGAGAAAAAGATAAAGATCGTTAAACCTCCCGAAATGGTCAAATTAGATATATCTCCAGATATCTTGAATAGAATTACTGGAGATGAATTGATTATCGATGTCGAAGGTGAAGAAGATGAAGAGAAGCCATAATTTTACCTGTATCGTCTGCCCGATGAGCTGCCAGATAGAGCTGATCGAGGAAGATGATAAAATTTTGGAGGTTAGAGGCAACGGCTGTAAACGGGGAGAGGAATATGTCACTGAGGAATTCACCAATCCGGTCAGGATGCTGACCACGACCATACCCGTTCAGGAGGGAAGGATAGCAATGTTGCCGGTTAGGAGCGAAAGACCGGTTCCAAAGAATTTATTGAGAAGATGCATGAAAGAATTGAGTAAAGTTAGGGTGAAGGCACCTGTCAGATGTGGTGATATGATCTATGAGAATATACTGGATACCGGAGTGAGCATAATCTCCTCTCGAGATCTGTCGATTGGGAATTGTTCCGAAGTTCGATGAGTTGATCCCATTGTTCCAAAGATTTCAAAAGATATATGCCGCAAATAAGCGGCTTTGTGCTGAGATAAATTTGTGAGGGGTGATAAAGATGGTACTGAATTCCGGGTACAAAGAGTTCATGTTTGGGTTTATTAAGAAGGTCGTAGACACCGTTGGTCCACGCGAGTCTGGAGGAGCGGAGGAAAAAGAGGCAGGATTGATGTTGGAAGAAGAATTGAAGAAATACTGTGATTCCACAGCCAGGGAAGATGCGGCATATCACCCGAGGGCCTTCGTCGGTTTTATACCTTATGCGATGATCGCAATTTATCTCTCTATAGCTTTTTTTTGGGTCAACCCGCTGATCTCTTCTATTCTTTGCGTGGCAGCGTTGGCAGTAACCCTAACCGAATTCGGGAGATACATGGAGGTGGTCGATTTTCTTTTTCCAAAGAGGGTGGGAACGAATGTATATGGAAGAATAAAGCCAAAGGAGGAGATAAAACAGACCGTAGTATTCTCTGGTCATTTGGATAGTGCGTATCAGTTTAATGTATGGGCATGGTTCAAGGCCTATTGGGGGGTCATAATAACGGTACTTGCCATTGTGAACGTATTATTTGTTCTGGTGGTCTCATTGATCCGAATGGTGACTATAGAGGGGGCATTTTGGAGTTTTAATCTTGGGAACTATATTGCCCTTGTTGGGAGTGGGGGCGTATATAGATATCTGTGGTACATCATGGTGGCAGTGGGAGTGGTGACCCTGCCGATGCTCTTCTTCCTGAACAGAAGATCTGTACCCGGCGCGGCCGATAATATGTCTGGGATTGCGATCTCTCTGGGGGTGGCAAAATATCTGGATGATGAAAAGAAGAAGGGAGGTTTTGTTCCCAAGAAAACGGAGGTTCTGATTATGGGCGTGACGGGTGAAGAGGCAGGATTGCGAGGAATGAGACGCTGGTTAGATAGACACGAAGAGGAGATGAAGGAACATCCATACATGCTTATAAATATCGATACCGTCTTTGATTTTGAAGCGATGGGGGTCATCGAAAAGGAGGTTTCCATCGGAGCAAAGCACGACCCGGAACTCGTAGATATGATCTATAATATCGCGGCAAAGGATCTCGGGTACAAATTTAAGAGGGCGGATTTGCCATTTGGCGCGACAGATGCAGCCGAATGGTCAAGAAGGGGGCATAGGGCAACCAATATGCTTGCCGCTCCGTTTGATAGCGGTTTACCCCCAAATTATCACACCTTCCTCGACACCTACGATAGGATAGACGCGAGGTCGCTGGAAGCGATGCTTGATATCTGTATTACCTTCTTGAAGAAGATAGATTCTCAGGTGTGATGCGGAATATATAGGAGGGATCGTGAAAGAAAAATTCATCATCGCGCACGATCTAGGTACCACCAATAATAAGGCCGCATTAGTCAGGTTGGACGCGGAGGTTGTCGGACGGACGATATCTGGCTATGAAGTTTCCTATCCGCATCCGGGATACGCCGAACAGTCACCGGAAGACTGGTGGAATGCCATTATCAAGACTACCCGAGAGCTTCTTGAGACCACCAATATCCCTCCTGCTCAAATAGCAGGCATCGTATTTTCCGCTCAGATGGCTTGTACGTTGCCAGTTGATTCTGATGGAGAGGCATTGGCGCCGGCCATGATATGGCTGGATGCACGTGCGTCTTCCCAAGCAGAAGATATGCTGGGCGGCCCGATCAAGGTTGAAGGGTATAATGTATTTTCACTTATAAGATTTTTGAGAATAACGGGAGGTGGACCGGGGCATGCTGGTAAAGATCCGATATCCAAAATATTGTGGATAAAGGAGAACGAGCCACGGATATATGAAAAGACGCATAAATTTCTGGGACCCCAAGATTATCTCATCTACAGATGCACCGGAGATTTTATGACGAGCAGGGATAATGCCAACGTAAGTTGGCTGATGGATACCCGACCTGGCAAGTTCTGTTGGTCAGACGCACTCTTAAAGAGGTATGGTATCGAGGAACGTAAGTTGCCAAAAATTATGAAATCCACGGATGTGGCGGGAAAACTCACATCGCGAGCCTCTTATGAATTGGGTCTTTGCGAAGGGTTGCCGCTGGTGGTGGGGGCAGGCGATATGGCATCTGCGGCGATAGGTTCTGGTGCGGTAAAAGAGAATCATATCCATGCTTGTATAGGCACCAGCGACTGGCTGGCATGTCATGTGTCCAAAAGAAAGAAGGACATACGGCATTACGTAGGAGCTATATGCGGCGCAGATCCAGAGATGTACCTCTGTGTGGCAGAACAGGAGTCGGCGGGAGTATGTCTCGATTGGATTAAGAATCAGATGTATCACAGGGAAGAGGTGAGAGAAGAAGAGAAGGTGGAGGAACTTTATCAACTCTTCGATAGAATGGTAAAAGATGCTAACCCGGGCGCTTCAAATCTCATATTCACCCCCTGGCTTTATGGAGAGCGTGCCCCTATCGACGACCACAGTGTCAGAGGTGGTTTTCATAACCTGGGGCTGAATCATTCGAGAGAAGATCTCTTACGAGCGGTCTTTGAGGGAGTGGCATTCAATATGAGATGGGCGCTTATTCATCTTGAGAAACTCACCCAGAGGGCTGAGTTCATAAATATCATTGGCGGTGGCGCCAAATCGGATATTTGGTGTCAGATAATATCGGATGTACTCGATAGAAGGATTAATCAGGTTCATCAACCCCAAGAGGCAGGTTGTAGGGGTGCGGCTATGATTGCAGCTATTGGACTGGGTTATCTGGATGATTTTTCTAAGGTAGAGGAGATGGTGAAGATCAAAAATACATTTATCCCAAACGAGAAGAACCGCAGGCTTTATGATGATCTATTCGATGAGTTCAGAAACATATATACTAAAAACAAGGATATCTACGCCAGGTTGAACGTTTAAGAGTTTGGATGATAATTCCAATCAAAGTGATTACCATTTTTCTATCAACTCGGCATCTCTTATAATGAAACTTCCTCTATCACCCCTCCAATCAATATCCCACTCCTTTATCCTTATCTTTCTCTTGAAATATGGCGCATCGACGACGAAGGTCTCATATTCTCCTCCTTCCCCGCACAGATGAAGTTTATATAGATCATTTAGCTTTTTCAATTTCTCTATCATATTTTTATCTATCTTTCTCCCTAAAAAGCCTTTGTCGAGTCCATACGCGGCAACATGTATAATTATAGCCTCCATTCTTTCCGATATTTCTTTTAGAATTGTCTCTGGATCTCTATTCCAGAGGGGGGAGCACAATCTCAGGTTAAAATTATCACAAATTTTTTCCATACGCATTCTCTGATAATTTGATTCTATTGCCCCGGAGACGATGCCCTCAAATTCATAATCTTTAAGTGCTCTCTCTATGGCAATCTCCAAATCTCTCAATTCCTCCTCTTTAACTCCCTCACTCTCCTGGATGATCAGAGGAAGATCGGATGCAGCGGCGAATAGGGGCATCATCTCTATGTTCTGCGTGTGAAACATGTAAGATTCTTCGTTTCTTGAAGATATCGAGATGAGGCATTTTATATTATTTCCTTCTTCCATCTCTTTTAGAATAGCATAAGCCGAATCCTTACCTCCAGATAAAAAAGCCGCCAGATCCATCAATTTATGAGGTTATCTTCTCCCTTAAAAGATTTTCTTCATGCATCATCCGATATATTTAAATTAAAACAGAAGAACCGATGGATCTATACATAAACGGAAGTCAATATTATGAGCACTTATGAGATACCTGTCGTTCCAGGTGACGGCGTTGGTCCTGAGCTGATAGATGAAGGTAAAAAGGTTTTAGATGCGGTCTCTGAAGTTTTTGGATTTGAACTAAACTGGATAGATTATCCCTTTGGAGCAGAACGATATCTGAAGACGGGGGAGCTTCTCTCAGAAGAAGAGTTGAAGGAATTATCAAAGTATAAGGCGATCTACTTTGGGGCGATTGGAGATCCGAGGGTGGAGCCGGGGGTTTTGGAGAAGGGAATCCTTCTGAAGATTAGATTTTATTTCGACCAATACATAAACTTGAGACCGATAAAACTTCTTAAAGGTGTAGAAACACCTCTAAAGAACAAGGGGCCGGAAGATATAGACTTTTTGGTTGTTAGAGAAAACACAGAAGATTTTTATGTCGGAATAGGTGGAACGGCTAAGAAGGGCAGGACTAAAAAGGAGTTGGAGGTCGAGCGAGAACTCTATGACATTAAATTCGGGCTTGATATAGAGAGTGATTCTGAGGAGATCGCGTACCAGATAGGCGTAATAAGCAAGGAGGGCACAGAGAGGGTTATAAGATACGCCTTTGATCTTGCAATGGAGAGAGAAAAAGAAGTCTTCAGCGTGGATAAGGCAAACGTCCTCTCCGAGATATATGGATTTTGGAGAACCATCTTTAGTAGAATATCGAAGGATTATCCCTTAGTTAAAACAAGTTTCAATTACGTCGACGCGGTGACGATGTGGTTTGTCAAGAACCCAGAATGGTTCGACGTCGTTGTGACCCCGAATATGTTCGGCGATATAATAACGGATCTGGGAGCAATGATACAGGGAGGTCTCGGCCTGGCTCCTGGGGGGAATTTAAACCCTTCAGGCACCAGTATGTTTGAGCCGATACATGGATCCGCCCCTAAATATAAGGGGAAGAATAAAGCCAATCCGATGGCTACGATATGGGCAGGTTCAATGCTTATTGAAAGTTTAGGAGAGAAGCAGGCGGCAAAAGCGGTTTTAGGCGCCATAGAGAAGAATTTATCCGAGAGAAGGGCTTTGACTTATGACCTCGGCGGAAAGGCAGGAACGAGCGATGTTGGAGATGCCATCGCGGAGATGATAAAAGAAGAGATTTAACAATTATAAGCTCTAAATCTGGGTGTTAGTCCATCACATTCAATAGCTATTGCCTCGGTAACATCTACCATTTCAGAGGCGTTCTTAACGGTGTATCCCTGATACATATATTTTACAAAATAGAGTCTTTTTAAGTACTCTCACATTTTTCTCCAATGACCTGAATTCTCTTGTCCTGTTCATCCAAGAACCTCTGTAACGATCTTTCGATTTTGACAGCTCGCGAAATCGATCAACTCCTTCCTAAAAGCGGTCAAACCGGAACTTTTAAGGAAATAACAGGGCTTATTCCTGAATTTACACGCCTTCTTGGCGTACCGACACGCGTTGTGACTGTTCATATCCACGGGACAGAAGACCGCATCGACCTTTCCTGCGAGTTCTTCCATCTCTCTTCTATTCATTGAGCAGATACCACAGTGGTGGTAAAAAACGCCGCCAAAAGATTCAACCGTCTCTCTATAACACGGTACGAGCGATTCCACGCCGCCGACGAGGGCAATATTTTTACCTTTGAGGGATGAACCTTCGAGGGATGAACCGCCGTCCGTGTCATCGATCATCGGTCTCTCTTCGATATAATCTCTCCAACAACCGATCCCAAGAATCGGTTTTTTAGCACTAGCACCTCTCGTGATCAATTCTTTGTTTAATACATTTATCTCGCCCGTCAAAAACTTGACCTCTCTCGTCAGATTCTCTATCTGTTTTAATGCCTCTTCTCCGCCAGAATTTTCCCATTCTATCCTCAATTCCTCGTTCAACCGCTTCTCCTCTTTCAATTCGATTGAAAGCTCTGATTTATCCGCCTTAATCGCGTCTATCTCGGATTTAAATTGATCTATCTTCCTTTTCGATCGATCCAAATTTCTCTTCAACTTTTCACTTGATACCAAACCCGATCTCAGTTTAGATATCACTTCTTTGTCCGTCCCATCGAGTGGTAATTCTCTGCAAAGAGCATCGTAAAACCTTAAAGCTCGATGCTCTCTGATATGTACGGCATTGAAGACCCTCCCTTCTATCTCACGTATCTTCTCATCTTGATTTCGTACTGCGAACCAGATGAGAGCGGCGAGTGGAACGTCTCTGGATACATCTCCACCCTCGATGAGCCGAGAGATATCTTCCTGATCAAGCCCTTTTAACCTCTTTTTATATCGTTCAAACCTCTCTTTCAATGTCTTATCTATGTATTCTGAGACGAAATTACGCTCTGCACATGCTCGAACCAACGCGCCGTGCATCTCAGACTCCGTTAAGTGTTGATGATCATCGATCTTCAATTCTTTGAAGATATTTTTCATCTCGATACTGTCAAATGTAAGCCCCAAGACCCTGCAGGTCGTAAAACCCTCAAATTCCCAAATCTTTCTCTCCATATTCATACCCCCCTATTTTTGGTTTTTAGGTGATTCTAATATCTGTTATATTGTTAGGTATAGAAATAATATCTCCTAAAAAAGCTCGGTTTTAGATAAAAAGCCGAAAAATATTAGGGATTTTCCAAAAAAACCGAAAGCCGTTAGTTTTTCGTCCAAAATTTTCAAAAATTAGACGCCCCATCAATGAGGGGGGCAAAAATATGATCAAATTTAGAAGATTTTTATGATCAGAAAGAACATTGGGGAGAATATAAGGCGGGATATAAACAATGGAATTATTATAGATGTGGAATACGCTACTATCGTTCTAAACGGACGATACTTCGTCTTTGGTGTGGGATTGCAACTTGAGTCGTGCGGACATACGTTATTCAACTACACCTCAGTGGTTACGTTCTAAAACCAGATCTGTTAGTGTTGTGAAACTTTTATCAGATGTGTTACAGAGATACTTAAATATTTTTTTATCATAAAAAGAAAAAGCCTCGGGAGGGATTTGAACCCCCGACCTGCTGATTACGAGTCAGCCGCTCTTCCGCCTGAGCCACCGAGGCAAAAAATGTTACATAACTTTTGTTTAGCGTTCAAAACTATGAGAGATCTCCGAGATCTTTTTTATGCTTGGGTCCACATCGTCTCTGTTACCCAGTTCAAGTATAATGTTTGGCTTAGGATTCTGATGATCTATCCCTTCAAATACCTTCTTCATATCTATCTTCCCTTTCCCAAGTCCTAGGTGATCGTCTCCGCCTCCGTCATTGTCGTGAAGATGCACGTGATCGATTCTTTCGACGAGTAAGAATTCATCCAAATTTTTTGTAATATTTGCATGCCCAACGTCGAGGCAAAATTTTAATCCATCTATCAGTCCTATCTCCTCCGGTTTTGTCAAGAAAAGAAACTTAATCGGCATGTTCTCCAATGCGATTGGTATCGAATATTCCTCCGATAATTCATTTAGATATATTACCGATTTTTTTAAAGCTCTGGCATTATCCTCCTTCAAATGTTTCCCTGCAATCATCCCAGGGTGAACAACAAAGATCACGGGGTTAAGTTCACTTGAAGACTTCAATGTCTCCTCTATCACCTCAAGAGATTTCCTTCTAAGCGCCTCCCTGATATTAGCTATATCCAACCCAATATAAGGGGAATGTATGCTGTATTTGAATTCCCCTGAGAAAGATTCCGCTACCTCTAAATGTTTCGTTATATCGTGATACCCCTCGGAAACGATCTCGACCAATTCTGTTCTACCCACAAGGTATTCGAGTGCGGTACCCAATTCCTCTTCCATCAAACATAACGTCGATATTCCAAGTCCTGACGACTTCGTCGTGGGATCCCAAAAATCTTCAATTTTTGAGGACATTAAACCTCCTATACAGTGAATAGTTCATAATCTTCGTCCTTGCTTTTGAATATTCCCAATCTCATGCCTGCATCGAGCCATGCATGCCCATAACTGAAACTTGCAAGGGCATCGATGATGTTTTCCTTCTCCAAAAAATATATTCCGTCTCTATAGTATGAATCTGCCATATTCAAGAAGTCATCCGCTACTCTCATCAGATAAGACCTCTCGTTAGGGCTCTTTTTGATCTTGCCCAACGCCTCTCTTAGCATTCTTTCATATTTATATGTCTTTTTATTCAGATCTTCATTCATAAGGATAGCCCACCTCACCTCTCCAGAATCTCTTTGGGCCCTCTGGCAAATTTAACCAGAGCCTCCGCCTCCATGAAGTGCAATTTGGCCGGAATTATCAGGAGATGAAGTGGGGGGCCAAAATTATATTCCATTAGATCTTCTATGAAATCCGCCTTGACCTCCATCTCTTCGGACCCAGCCCTCGCGATACCTATACCGATATCGAGTATCTCTTCTAGCCTCCTTTCCTGTATATTTAAAAGTATCTCTAACCCCTCTCTTATCGTCATCGGTGCCTCTGATAGATCTTCTGAGAGATCCAGGAAGAAGAGTGTATGGAGATTATTCTTTAAGTTATTCTTCAATACATCATAGGGAGTTTCTGGAATTTTATCCTTGTAGGGGCGTGCGATCGTAGATGACCTTCCAAATTTATAATTTTGCAAGCCGCAGATACCTATGGCAGCCGTTTGGATGGAAGAGCCATGTATAATTTTTGTCTCGACGCCTGCATCTTCTGCCCGCATTCTGAGATCCACGTGTGTAGTCGCCATCATAGGGTCACCCCCACACAACAGACAGACATCATCTCTCTTTGCCTTTTCTATGATCTTTTCCGCGTGAATCTCTACATCCTCTCTCTTCAACTCGTGTATATCCTTACCATAAAACTTCTCCAAACCTTTTATATCTATCCCCATCAATCTCGATGTATAAAACTCGGCAAAGACGTAATTCGAATTCTTCACCGCGCAAAGTCCCTTTAGTGAGATATCCTTCTCATCGTATAACCCCAAACCTACGAATGTAAGCATGTGAAAATCTCCGATCTCCCCAATTTTTATATCATGTGAACTACCCCGCCCTAAAGGGCGAGGCTTCCTGTATCATCCTTCTCTTTGAGAAGTCCTCAGGCTTAAATTCGGACAGTCCCTGCCCTACACGTTTTAACCCTTTCTTTAGAATGTTAATTGCGGCATTTTCGTCTCTATCAATT